>JBHHUW010000104.1:0-1764 GCA_046753945.1 Thermodesulfobacteriota bacterium | reverse complement strand
TGGCCACGGTTCCGTAAGGCTTACAGATGTAACAGAGGCCCTTGGTCTCATGGACAGGACCGTGCTTCTTGAGCTCATGGGGGCTATTATTAGTAAAGACGGAGGATTATCCTTAAATATTATTGAAAAGATATACAATTTCGGGTATGATTTAAAAAAAGCATGCGGAGAACTCCTTGCCATAGTCAGGGACATTACGGCCATCAAGGTTACTGGCGGCGTCTCTCTTATTGAGGCCCCCGCTCATGAGCTTGAGGCGCTAAGAGAGATTTCAGCCGGCTCAGCAACAGAAGACCTTCATATGCTATTTCTCCTGCTGCAAAAAGGCTATGAAGACGTTGCCAGAAGCGATTTTGCCAGGCATGCCTTTGAGATGACGGTGCTGCGGGCCTCGTCATTTGATTCACTAAGGCCTCTTGATGAGCTGGTAAGGGGCATGAAAAACCTTGGCCAGAGGCAGGGGGGTGATTTTTCTCCATCAGCGGCCCCTCAGAAGGGCCCCGCAGCTTCGTTGAAAGGGCCTCAGCCCTCTAAAAAGAGGCCTGGTTCTACGGGGCCTGGTTCTTTGGCAACCACGGGTTCTCCGAAGAATGGGTCTCTGGCTTCTCATATGGGCGAGGAGGTCTCAAAGAGGCCACCGGCTGCCTTGCAAGAGTCAGCGGCCTCAGCCAATGACTCCGGGGATTTGAGAGCCCGGGAGGCCTCAAACCAGGCAGAGAGCCACGGCGCAGCGCCTGGCAGAGAAGTCCCTCATGGCGTGGCCGAGACCGGTCCTTCCTGGAAAATGGAGAAGGGGGCTGAATTAGGGCAGGGAGTTTTGAGAGACAGTGGCGCCGGCCCGGAGGCCGGGGACGAGAGTAACGAGACTGCTGCGGTGCTTCTCCTGCCTGAGGCCCGGACACATGGGGCAGAGGTAGCCCGACTCATGGGACATCTAAAAGAGAATAATATTTCTCTCTACGGTTCTCTTAAGACCGCAAGTATAGATTTAAGAGATAATCTCGTTGAGATAAAGACGGATTTTAAGACATCCAAGTTCTTAAAAATGCAGTTATCCCGCCTCGAAGGGGTGTTTTCAGAGTATCTGCAGACCTCTGTGAAGGTAGTCTTGAAGGCAGAACTTGCTGACCCTGGTAAGGAAAAAGACCCGGCAGACGAAGTTCTGAAATATCTTGGCGGGAAGGTATTAGAGGATTCTTACGGTGATGGAGGTTAGATGGCTAAAAATCTCGGCAATATAATGAAGCAGGCCCAGCAGATGCAGGCCAGGATGGCGGAGATTCAGAAGGAGATGGGAGGAAGGACCTGCGAGGCCTCGGCAGGTGGCGGCATGGTTACCGCTCTTGTTAACGGTAATCAGGACCTGCTCTCTATAAAGATAGACCCCGCAGTGGTGGACCCCGATGACGTGGATATGCTGCAGGACCTTATCTGCGCCGCTGTCAACGAGGGGTACAGAAGAAGTAAACAGATGGTCTCCGAAGAGATGGGTAAGCTCACCGGCGGCCTTGGTATGGATATACCGGACTTTTTTAAGTAACTCTGGCTTGATCTGGAGTTAAGGGTAGCAGGGTTTAGGAAGGGCGGCCCTTGCATGATGATGGGCCTTGTCTTTTGTCTTCTGCTCTGCCGCGTTTACTGCGTCCGTCTGAAATAAAAATTTTATCTGGAATATAAACTTAATGCGTTACGCAGGTCCTATTGAGAGGCTTATAAAGGGGTTTTCCGGATTGCCGGGCATAGGCGAGAAGTCGGCCACGAGGC
>JBHHUW010000103.1:0-1780 GCA_046753945.1 Thermodesulfobacteriota bacterium | reverse complement strand
CCTATGGTATGAAGAGCGTAAGGCTGCGCTACTTTAACGCCGCCGGGGCCGACCCTGCCTGTGAAACAGGCGAGGACCATACACCAGAGACGCATCTCATACCGCTTGTCCTCGACGCCGCCTCCGGACTAAATCAGGACATAACCATATACGGCGATGATTACGCCACCCCGGACAAGACCTGTGTAAGGGACTATGTACATGTCTCGGACCTTGCCGCGGCCCATGTCCTTGCCCTTGAATACCTTATAGATGGAGGCAAGACCATGGCCGTAAACCTCGGCAACTCACGGGGGCACTCCGTAAAGGAAGTTATTGAGGCGGCAAGAGAGGTCACGGGCAGGGATTTTAAGGTGATAACCGGGCCGCGGCGCGCTGGCGACCCGCCCTCTCTTGTTGGGTCGAACAAGATGGCAAGAGATATCCTTGGATGGAAACCGCAGAGAAGTCAAATAGATACCATTATAGAAGACGCATGGAGATGGCGCCAAAAAAGGTTCAGTAAATAATTAAGCCCCTGCAGGGGTAAAGAGGAGATAAAGGATAAAAAATGGCAGAAAAAAGAGCGCTAATTACCGGTATTACAGGTCAAGACGGGGCTTATCTCGCCAGACTTCTACTTGATAAGGGATACACCGTATTCGGAGCGGCCAGAAGGGCCTCGGAGATGAACGTTACAAAGCTGCAGCAGGTAGGGGCATACGAGGGGATAGAGTGCGTCTCTCTGGAGCTGCAGGAGATGACCAACATACTTCGCACCATTGAGAAGATACGTCCCGACGAGGTATATAACCTGGCGGCCCAGAGCTTTGTTGGGGCCTCTTTTGAGATGCCTATCTTTACCTCCGATGTAACTGCCCTGGGACCCCTGCGCATACTTGAGGCTATCAGGCAGGTAAACCCCGGGATAAAATTCTATCAGGCATCATCAAGCGAAATGTTTGGCAAGGTGCAGGCAGTGCCGCAGAGCGAGACAACACCATTCTACCCCCGTAGCCCCTATGCCGTGGCAAAGCTCTACGGCCACTGGATAACAGTGAACTACAGGGAGTCTTACGATATCTTCGCCTGCTCGGGCATACTCTTCAACCACGAATCGCCGCTGCGCGGGCTGGAATTTGTTACAAGAAAGATAACCCATGCCGCAGTGCGCATCAAAGAAGGACTGCAAAAAGAACTCTGCCTCGGCAACCTCGACGCCAAGCGCGACTGGGGCTTTGCCGCCGAGTACGTCGAGGCCATGTGGAAGATGCTCCAGGCGCCAAAACCCGGAGACTACGTTGTCTCAACAGGAGAGACCCACAGCGTAAGAGAGTTCTGTGATGCCGCCTTCAAAGCCCTTGGCATGGAGCTGCAGTGGACAGGAAGCGGAGTGGACGAACAAGGCATTGACAAGGCAAGTGGAAAAGTCATCATAAGGGTGGACCCAAAATTCTTCAGGCCAACAGAGGTGGACCTCCTTATAGGAGACAGTGCCAAGGCACATTCAGTCCTTGACTGGAGACCGGCTACGACATTTACCTCACTTGTGGCACTAATGGTAGAGCACGACAAGAAGGTACTGGAACACGGAGATGCGCCTACCCTGTAAGACCCCCACTTTCTTTTGGAAAAAAGAAAGTGGGACAAAGAAAACCAAAGGGGGAAGAAGCCCGGCACATTTGAATGTACATCGTGCTCCCAAGTAACTTTTGGAAAAAAGAAGGATAAAGTCACAACCCCTTGACCGTAAAAAAACTCTTGACAATATAGTTTAGCTACTATACAATAACTACATGGA
>JBHHUW010000102.1:0-1874 GCA_046753945.1 Thermodesulfobacteriota bacterium | reverse complement strand
CGGAACAACTGATTTCGAATCAGCCCCCTTCAGCCTCTCGGGCATCTCTCCTCTTTTAATATAAGTACCTGCCGAGAAAAAACCTCATCTCAGGCAATTTAGCGGCGTAAATGAGCCTCCCTGGCCTTAATGAGCCTTTGCAGGAGCTTTCTCAGCGGCCTTCTCAGGAGACTTTTCATCTGCCTTGCCTCCAGGAGCCTTCAAGGCAAACTGAAATCTCTGATCGTTAAAGGAGTTAAATTCGGGCAGCTGTGTAAATACCCAGCCCCTTGTCTCTACTTTATCACCCTTAAGCAGGGCGATAAGGACCGCCGGGTTGTTAGGCTCATTAGAACGGCTCTCTATATGGTCTCCCACAATAGTGTAGTCAGGGACAAAGACCTCTACCTTGACATGATAGCCGTCATCAGTAAGCTGAGTGGTAGAGCCCACCTTGAGCTCTACGGTCTTTGAGGCCTGTGCCTGCAGGTCGGCAATCTCCAGCTTTGCGGAGGTCCATTTTTTCCTGACCTCCTCAGATATCTTAACCGTCTTTTTGGTCTTAATGAGAGAGTGGGATGCCTTGGCGATATCATCGGTAGTCTTATCCGTGGAAGGATGACCCGCCGGCATCTCCCCCCTGGCGCTTACCGGAGCCGCGGCCTTGCCGTCAGCAGGGGCCTTTTGTTCTTCGCCGCCGCAACCATAGAGCGCCAGAGAAGCCGCGACTACAAGTAAAAAGACAAATGACCCCGGGAAAAACGTCCACCTTCCTCTTTGTTTTTTCATCCCTATCTTACCTCCATTTTGTTTTTACGATAATATTGAACCATAACACATGGCTGATTGAGTTTAAAGAAAAAATCGCAGATACTCTCTCCCCCCGGCCTAACGCGAGGCCCATCCACGCCAGCTCTGCTCAAGGTCCGCATAAGAGAGAAAGATGGATGCCCGCAGCGCTGAATCAAGGTCCTGCCCTTTCCCGAGAGCCACAAGTATCCTCTTAAGAGCGGAAAAGCCGAATTCGTCTATAATATACCCTGTTACCGAGAGGCTCAACGCATAGGCCTTTACTGCCATGGCGGGCGGCAGGCTCAAAAAAGACCTCTCTAATGAAGATAGCGGCATGCCGCCTTCTCTCAGAAGGGCCTTAAGATGGCGCGAAAAACCAGGTCTTCGCGGGCCCTCTTCATACTGGGCAAGGCCCTCGTTAAGCCATGCAGGCGCTCTGCCCGCCGAGAGGCGGTAGACAACGGCATGAGTATACTCGTGAAATAAAACCCGCTCCAGTTCCCCGGTGCGCTCTACCAGGCCTCCGGCGGGCATCTTTATCTTTCCGTCATATATGGCGCCCACCCAGGAAGGGCTCCTTGTAATATCAAAAAACTCTTTTTTAGGGTACAGCTCCGCACCGAGCCTCTCTGTTGGCCAGTAGAGGAGGTCGGCTCCTACCTTTATATAAGCCTCTTCAAGGACAAGTGAGATGAGATGACCGGCTAAGCTGTTCTCGGCGCCAAAGTAAACGACATGGAAGTGCCCGCCCCTCTTGACAGCCGTGGAAGGCGAGGCCCCGTAGGAGTGGGCGGCAAGACATAACTGCAAGGCTGTCAGCAAGGCAAACAAAAGGGCCACTGAACAAAAACCTTCTCGCCTCTTGCACGCCCTCGGCAAGGGAATCCCCCCGGTTCTCAAGGCCGCTTTCTTAACTTCACGGCCCCGAGGATGAGATTTGCCACAACGGCAACAAAACTCAGCTCGTCTTCAGTAAATTCCTTTGTAACCACTGTCTGCACATTAAGGGCACCAAAGGGCTCATCACCGGAAAATATGGGGTAGGAATACATGGACTTTATCTTGTACTGCTCTTCCCTGGTCTCGGGAAAAAAGTGATAGCG
>JBHHUW010000101.1:0-2073 GCA_046753945.1 Thermodesulfobacteriota bacterium | reverse complement strand
CTCCCTCACCACCACTGATGCAGCGGCCTCGCCATGAGCAACTGTAAAGGGAACCTCCGTTGTAAGCGTTAAAAAATCTTTATTTCCGCCGGCCCTTACCCCATTGGGGCCAACTTCAATGCTCGTACCATCCCGGCCAAAATCAAGACGCGGCCTGAAGAGGACCTTCATCTCCACCTCACCCCTGAGCCCCTTTATGACCCTGTATATAGCGGCCCGCTCAAAGCCTTCACCGTCTCCGGAGGTGGTGGATAGAGGCATAAAGTCCCGTAGAAGGACCTCGCCTGAGTCTGTAGTAAATGTGGTCTCAAGGACTGCCGTGTGTTTTTCGTATTCCTGCCTGGAGTCGTACTCACCAGCCGGGGCTATCTGGAAGAGCCCGCCCTTGTTATCGTCAAGTATGGCGAAAAAGAGCGCCGGAGAATCGAGGTGGGGCAGGCATGACCAGTCAATAGAGCCGTCGAGCCCCACAATGGCGCATGAGCCCAGGTTGCCTATTATGCCGTAGTCGTTAATCCTCTTATACATAGGCCCATCCTCCATGCCAGAGACCTTGGTAGCGGGTGTGAAGACCATGCCTTTATCTATCTATTATCCACAACTTAAGTCTATCATTGCTTTGTCCGGAGTCAAGGTCTACAGCCGGGCAGCCTTTACAGCGGCCCTCAGATGTCTTCTTGACCCGCTCCTACGGGTTATGTTAGCCTGTTCGCATGAAAATTCTAATAACAGGAGGGGCCGGTTTCATTGGCTCACACCTTACCGATAGACTTCTCGAAAATGGCGAGAGCGTCGTTGTAATAGATAATTTTAACGACTTCTACGACCCTGCCATCAAGAGAGAGAATATTGCCGGGGCCATGGACAATCCGGGCTTCAGGCTCTATGAGCTTGATATTCGCGACGGCAAGAGGCTCACCACCGTATTTGAGACAGAGGCCCCTGACGTGGTCTGCCACATCGCCGCGCGCGCCGGGGTAAGGCCAAGCATAGAGGACCCCGTGCTATACGAGGAGGTAAACTCCCTGGGCACGCTAAACGTCCTTGAGGCAGGAAGGGCGGCGGGGGTAAAGAACGTGGTCTTCGCCTCTTCATCCTCTGTCTACGGGCTTAATACCAAGGTGCCCTTCTCTGAAGAGGACCCCCTCGGGGGGCCAATCTCACCCTATGCCGCCACCAAACGGGCCTGCGAGCTCATGTGCTACACATACTCACATCTCTATGAACTGCCCGTTACGTGTCTGAGATTCTTTACCGTATACGGCGAACGGGGCAGGCCGGATATGGCCGTGGCAAAATTCACCCGCCTTATTTTTGAGGGTAAGGCCATACCGCTCTTTGGCGACGGCTCGGCCATAAGGGACTTTACATATATCGGCGACATCATCAACGGCCTCACGGCCTCTATCTACAAGCCCATGAGATACGAGATAATAAACCTTGGCGGCTCAAGGACCGTTGAGGTTAAGAGACTTATCTCCCTTATCGAGGAGACTCTCGGCAAAAAAGCCATTATTGATTTTCTGCCGCCATTTCCCGGAGACGTGCCCGTCACCTCAGCCGATACAGGAAAGGCCGAGAGGCTGCTGGGCTTTATCCCCGAGGTAGGCATTGAGGAAGGAATAAGACGCTACGTTAAGTGGTTTCTCGCGAGCGGGACAGGAAGCAAAGAGAGGGTTGGGTAGAGAGATGAAAAAGATTTTTATCAAAGAGATAAAAGAGCGTGACAAGATAAACGACGTCTTTCTTGTGGCAAAAAAAGACACCGGCGTCAGCAAGGCGGGAAAGGCCTACCTTAACCTGAGCTTTATGGACTCCACTGGCTCCATGGAGGCAAGGGTCTGGGATAATGCCGAGGCCATAGCGCTGGGTTTCGAGGCAGGAGATATCGTAAAGGCGCGCGGCTACGCCCTCTCGTACAGAGGTGTAGTACAGCTCAATATTGCGGGCATTGAGAGAATTCCTGAAGGCGAGGCTTCTCCCGCTGATTTTCTGCCCTCATCAAGGCTGAAGCCCGAGGAAATGATAAAAGACCTGGACAAGGTCATCGCCACAATCAGCGAGCCCTCTGTA
>JBHHUW010000100.1:0-2083 GCA_046753945.1 Thermodesulfobacteriota bacterium | reverse complement strand
TTCCTCTTTGCTAATGGCGGCAGGTCTATGAATAGATATTTTAATGGGTTGCAGTACGTTTCAACCAGACTTCATAACTCACAAAAATATTGGTGGCCACTGCCCACCCTGCGAGAGTACAGGGCTATGCGTATGTTTTTTTCATCTCCAAGAGGATTGCCATAGTCTCTGGCAGAGGTCTCTGGAAAAGCTGCGCAGCGATAAGGTAATTTCTCTTCTTTTCAGGGCGAAACATCCCGTACCCCAGGCGCCCAAGGTCTATGGATTCA
This sequence comes from Thermodesulfobacteriota bacterium, assembly GCA_046753945.1. Classification (GTDB taxonomy): domain Bacteria; phylum Desulfobacterota; class GWC2-55-46; order GWC2-55-46; family JADFVP01; genus JAJRZX01. The sequence goes on along the minus strand of JBHHUW010000100.1, from coordinate 1,814 downwards.
TGAAATACGAGCCTGACGGCAGGAAGTTCATGGAAGAGCCTCCGCCCGTGAGTCCTTCGTCTCGGGACTTTTACGACTCCCTCCTCAATGCCAACCAACTCGCTCCATCGAAGCTGGCGAACCTTATTGAAAAAAAGACCATGTCTCACCTTAAGCCCCCAGCTGTCCGCGACAAATATGAGGCCCGGGGAAAGAGTATTTTTTAAGGTCCCAAACGCTGCCACTCCCGACAGACAAAAGAAAACCCAGAGCCATATTGGTCTTATGTCTATGCTGATATTGCCCAGGAATACTGCGTCAAAAAACATGTACGCCATGCCACCAAAGACCAAACAAGCAATAGCGTTGGCCATGCGTGAAGAACGGATTTCGATTTTCGTTAATGGCATCTATCTTCACACTCCCATATTTTTCCAGGCATCGTATCGTAAAGAGGTAAAACGTAAGCGTAACCCATCAATGGAGAAGTTCCTTTAGAGCCTCCTCATAGACCTTCAGATCCCTATCGGAAAAGAGCACAAAAGACACAAGCTCAAGTACATGGTCTTTTTTAAGGAACTCAATAACAGTACTAAGGGCGATGCGCGAGGCCTCTTCGATGGGGTAGCCGTAGACCCCTGTACTGATGGAGGGAAAGGAGATGCTTTTGATGCCTTTCTCAGAGGCTATGCTCAGGGACTCGGCGTAGACGGATTTTAATAGCTTGGCCTCTCCTTTTGAGCCGCCGTGGTACACGGGGCCTACGCCGTGGATGACATAGCGTGCCTTCAAACTGCCTCCACCTGTAAGCACGGCCTTACCTGTGGGACAGGACCCGATCTTACGGCACTCCGCCATTATACTCGGCCCCCCTGCCCTGTGGATGGCTCCGTCCACACCGCCGCCGCCTGCGAGGCGGGAGTTGGCGGCGTTGCCTATGGCCTCGGTCTCGGCCAGGGTAATATCGCCGCGTACAAGGGATAGTGTTGCGCCTCCGATAGTAGCCTCCATGTCTCACCTCTTTATTTGTCAGTCTTGCTTCGCTCTACCCAACCTGCAGGGCTATTTTTTGGTGGGCAGAGCCCACCCTACAAGTAACGTGGGAGCAGGATATATATTCAAAGACAGCAGGCACATCCCCCCGTTGGTTTTCTTTGTCTTACTTTCTTTTTCCCAAAAGAAAGTAAGGAAGACACCATTTTTTTGGTGGGCGGTGGCCGCCCTGCCGGGTTATCTGCGGTAATCTTCAAGCTCCTCTTGCAGGGACTCAATCTCACCTATTAATCTCTTAAATTTTTTTCCAAACTCGCTGAAGGTATACTCTACATGGAGAGGGGTCTCAGGAAAAATCTTTTTATGGATTACACCAAATTTAAGCAACTTCTGAAGCCTCTCATTTAAGACTTTTGCGGAAATATCCGGTATGGCGCGCTGCATCTCTCCGGGCCTGCAGATGCCATTGCTGAGAGCCTCTATAACACTCAAAGACCATTTACATCCGATGATGCTCTCTATCATAAAAGATACAGAAAGAGGTCTTGGATTTTTTATTTTTTTTCTTTAGTAATATCCAAAAGATACACCACCTGGTAAGTATGATACCGCTTTGTGCATACTTGAAATGTGAGATATTTAAACTATACTACAGCTAAAAGGATTAGGGCAAGAATTAAACCTATAACTTCAGATGAAAGGGAGGATCCCATGAAAAAGACTGCGAAATTCTACCATGCCGGATGCCCGGTCTGCCAGGATGCCGAGAACAATCTGGCCAACTACCTTGACCCGGAGAGGTTCGAGGTTAAAAAGATACATCTCGGGGAGGATAAATCCGA
>JBHHUW010000099.1:0-2231 GCA_046753945.1 Thermodesulfobacteriota bacterium | reverse complement strand
GTGAGACCAGTCTCCTCCTTTATCCGCTCCTTCATTGCACGGCCTATCTCCAGAGGGGAGCCCAATAGACCTGTAAGCCCCGCGATATCAATAAAGGCCTCGTCAATGGAGTAGACCTCCACAAGGGGAGAAAAGGTCTTCAGTATATTCATTATCCTCGTGGAGACGTCCATGTATTTTGCGTTATTACCTGAGACGAAGATAAGGGAGGGGCACTGCCTCTTGGCCTCAAAACGGTTCATGCCCGTACGCACGCCAAGGGCGCGGGCCTCGTATGATGACGTTGTTACCACCGTCCTCTTGGCCGAGCCCACTACGGCGATGGCCTTGCCCCGAAGGGCCGGGTTAACTGCCTGCTCAACAGAGGCGAAAAAGGCATCCATATCAAGGTGCATTATTTTTTGCGCGTTGCTCACGGGATGGCCACCCCCTCAAGGGTCCACCTCAGTGTGGCCTTGTTGTAGGAGAGCTCATAGAGCGTAGCCCCGTCATAGGCGGAAAAATGCAGTACAGGGGCGGCACCGGACATGGTTGTCCAACTGAAGGTAATTTCGCGCACCTTATAGACCGAGCCCTTCCAGCGGAAACGCAGGGGTCTTATGCCCTTGCCCTTCTCAAAGAAGGCTATCACCTCGATGGGTTCTCTTATGAGTGTAGTCTCGCCTAAGGTCATTTTTTTATTTTTTATTCGAAGGGCAGAGCCCGTTATTTGGTGGGCCGAGCCCACCCTACAAGTTTTCGCGGGGCGCATGGCGTAGCTTCAATGGTGATAAGCTTATTCACAATCGGTTTTCTTTGCCTTGCTTTCTTTTTTTTATCTCGTCCCATGCTCCGAGGCGTCGGGGGGCCCCTCCAATGACACTAAGGCTACTCTCCAATCGGTTTTCTTTGATGTAATTTCTTTATGGTAAGTTCTCTGCATCTTAAAAAAATCCGTTGAGGCTATATAGATACCGCAACGCCGTCAAAAAACTTTCTTTTTTCCAAAAGATTTTTTAACAGGCAATTGAGACCGCTGTGCCCTTACGATGCACAGAGCAATTTAATCCTGTGATACCCCGTCCAGCCCCTTAAGGGACTTTCTTAATTACAAAGATAACCTTTCCGATTATGCTGAATGACTCCGCATCTCCGGGGTCTATGACTATAGGTTTCATGGAGGGGTTTTCGGGTTTAAGGGTGACGGTGCCGCCCTCCCTCTGAAACCTCTTTACCGTGGCCTCGCCCCCGAGCATGGCCACAACGATGTCACCGGCCTCGCAGGCGGGGCCGGGCCTTACGATAAGGTGGTCGCCCTCCTCCATGCCCGCCCCTATCATGCTGTCTCCCTCTACACGCAAAATAAAGGTATCGCGGCAGTTGAAAAAATCCTCGTCAAGGGTAACGTGGCCCACGATGTCCTCAACTGCCAGCTCAGGCGGCCCGGCCCTTACGGCACCGGCTATGGGTATGGAGATGCCCCCTCCGTGCCCTCCCCCGGCGGAGGGACGGCCAATTACCTCTATGCCCCTTGCCCGGCCCCGCTTTCTTCGGATAAAACCCTTACGCTCAAGGGCGTCAAGATGCTTTCTCGCGTTATTTGGCCCCTTTATGGAGAAACGAGCGCATATTTCACGCAGTGACGGCGGATAGCCCTCGCTGAGAATAGCCCCCTTGATAAAGCCAAGTATCTCTCTTTGCCGCTCTGTAAGTCTTACCTTGCTCATGAAAGTCCCCTCAAGGCTTAGGATAACATTTGTTACCCTATAAATAATACTCCTTTAAAAAAGGCCTGTCAAGGAAGTTGGTGACGTTTGACGGGCAAGTTGCTATATTGTATATTTTGAATGAAAAATGAGAGAAGTTGAACCGGGAAATGATGCTTTGATGGGTTGCGCTTCGCTTCACCCATCCTACAAGACCTTATATTGTTATTCACACTCAGACAAAACTGCGGGATATAAAAATGTTAAGACACGCACGAAAATCACTCTCAATTCTACCTGCGCTAATTGCCCTTATTCTTATCTTCCAAGGTACGGTCCTGGCCGATGTAGTTATCCTCAAAAGCGGTAACCGGCTCAGCGGCAATGTGACAACCATGGAAGACGAGACACTGACGCTGACGACCACGTACTCCGAGCCCATTAAGATTAAGAAAGACAAGATAAGAGAAATAATCACAGAGAATACGGTAGAGATACACCTTAGAGGCGGCGAAATTCTAAAGGGCAGGCTCAAGGCCCCGGAAG
>JBHHUW010000098.1:0-2308 GCA_046753945.1 Thermodesulfobacteriota bacterium | reverse complement strand
AAGTCTTCCGCCGTGCTCTTTGACAATAGACTGGGATATGGAGAGCCCAAGCCCTATGTTAAGACCTCCGCCCTTGTCTTTTGTGGAAAAGAAGGGGTCAAAGACCCGCTCAATAACTTCATCTGGTATTCCGGCCCCTGTGTCCTTTATCTCTGCTACGGCCATATGCGCCCCGTTCTCTTCGAGGATGTGGGTTGAGAGGGATATACTGCCGTAGGAGGATATGGAGTCTCTGGCGTTCTTAATAAGGTTCAGCATCACCTCCATGAGCTGCCCCCTTGAGCCCCAGACCTCTGGAAGGTCACTGCAGAGGTTAAGCCTTATCTCCACGTCAGCGGCATTAACCTCGGAGACAAATAGCGAGAGCGTGGATTTAAGCACCGTATTGAGGCTCAGGGGTTCAAAATCGCCCTTGAAGGGCCTTGCGTAACTGAGCATATCCTGGATAATATGTTTTGAGCGCAGGGCTGCGTCCTTTACTTTTTCAAGTAAGGCGTAGTTACGATCCTCCTTATCCATGCGTCCAAGCAGTACCTCAACGATGGTGAGTATACCGGCCAGAGGGCTGTTAAGTTCATGAGCTATACCCGCGCCCATCTCACCAAGGGAGATAAGTTTTGTTGACTGGACTATCTTCTGCTGAGACCTCTTTAATTTTTCATATGCCTCTTCAAGTTCTTTTGTCCTCTCACTTACCCTCTCTTCAAGCTCTATTATCTTGGACCTCAGCCCGTCCTCAAGACATTTTCTCTCCGAGACATCACGCCATAGCTCAAGGATCAGTTTTCTGCCGCCTATCTCCACAGTAGAGGCGGCTATATCAATATGCACGGCGCTTCCCTGCTTTTTTTGTATTACGGTATCAAAGGCGTAACCCTTGCCGTCAAAGACCCATCTACGGAATAAGAGTTCATGGGCCTTTCTCGCCAAGCCGGTCTCGTAAAACTCAGATGAAGTCATGGAGAACAACTCTTCTTTCGAATAACCAGTTAGAAGCACTGCCGCCCTGTTGGCCTCCACTACCTTCATGCTATCACTCTCTATGAGCAGTATGGCATCGGCGGCCATCTCAACAAGTGACGAGTACTTAACTATAACCTCATCAAGTCCTGCCGAGCTCTTCTCAAGGTATACCGCCATCTCGTTAAAGGCCCTGCCCACTTCCTCGAACTCATCACCGGTGGTAATGCTTACGCGCTTTTGAAGGTCTCCTCCATGAATTGCGTCAAGGCCCTTTCTCAGGAGTAAGAGCGGGCTGAGCACACGTCTACGGAGCATTACAAGGATAGTTATTGTGGCAAGTATGAGGATAGCAAAAGCCCCAAGGAGCATGTATCTCTCATGGCTTGCCAATATGGCCTCGTATCTCTCAAGGGAAACACTAAGGGATACTGCACCGGCCACGGTTCCCACCGGGGCCCTGTGACAGGCAATGCATTGTTCCTGGAGTCTTATGGGCAGAACAAGCCTCATGGACCTGTGGCCATCAGAGCCGCTGGTAATAATCTCTGAGCGCTCCACCCCCTTAAGGCCCTCCCGCTCAAAATCGTCTACAGCCACCTCGTCTGCCTCAACCCCATAGGCGCTCTCTATAATTGGTCCATGTATGGCCTTAATGCCCTCAAGGCCCTCGATATTCTTATAACGAACCACTACAAGCCTGTCCCCCTCAATACCACCGCCAAGGTTCATGGAAGTGGTGAGCTCACCAAAAAAGGCGTTGCCCAGCCTTCGCGCATCCATAAGACCTGCATCGTGAAGAAGCCTCTTATTATTGATGTGAGTAAGATAAAAGTATGCAGCTGTGGCCGCGAGAATAAGACCAATTGTATAGAGGTAGGTTCTGTGGGTAAGTTTCATGGATAATATAGCCGGCCTTAAGGCTTTTAGAGGATAGGTTGCGCATCTGAAGGCACAATAAGTGGTACAGGGGTAAGTTCAAGTGATGGTGCAGTGGTGAACGCCGGTGAAGCGCTAATGTGAGAGAGCCGAAAAGCTGCGTCCCTTTGACCCTAGGCCGCCTGAGAAAAGGACCAGATAAAGGCCATTCTCAGATGGAGGCTATGTCCTGATTCAGGCCATGCCAGAAAAAGGCTGCCCTACCATAAGAGGCCTGCCGTAAAGATTGGCACCTTTTCCGGATAAAAAATCAGCCCGTCATTATGATTGGCCCTTATTAAAGAGACCCCGTCATAAAGAGGCCCCGTTGCAAAGAGGTCTCTCAGTAAAGAGGCCCCCCATAAAGAGGCCCCCCATAAAGAGGCCCCCTAACAAACAGGCACCGCAGCATAAAACAGGCACCGCAGCA
>JBHHUW010000097.1:0-2432 GCA_046753945.1 Thermodesulfobacteriota bacterium | reverse complement strand
TACTTCACCTTCACGCCTCTTGGCCGTATGGCGAGCCTTACCTGTCCGTCCTTCTCAATGACCGTAACTTCCGTATCCTTTACGTTATAGGTGCTGGCTATACGTTCTCTGGCCCGTTTTATGCTGGCGCGGAATTTTTCCTCGCTAAGGCCCCTGACACCTGCATTACACCTCTTACGGGCATTTATGTACTTTTCATAAAGAGGGCTGAGGTCCTCTTCCATTGCTTCGGGCCCCTGCCCCGCGCCTTGCTCTTCCGTGAACTCGCCGGAAGCCGCAGTCTCTGCCGCAGATGTGAGGCCGCTGCCCTCGGACCTGCGGACATATTGACCATCCTCCATGGAACGGAGTATCCTGGTCCAGTACTGCCTGTATGAGTTGAACCTTGAGAGGAGACAATTCAACTTGAACTGGTCAGCCGTGTTATTAATGGTCATATTTGTATACCGAAGTATTAGGCCCTCTACCTCTTTTTTGCGGCTAAGGGGCTCGCGTTTTAATATATGCATGAAGTACTGCTCATACTCCTGCTTGAGCCTCGTTATCTTTGCTTCAAGCGAGTCAAGCTTCTCTGTCATCTCTGTAATCGCCAAATCAATACTCTCCCTTAATACATAAATAATCTTTTATCATCTTAAGACAGAGCAGCCTCTTCCATTAACCTGTAAACCACCCTTCAAGGCAATAATGCTGCGTTACCACAGGAAGATACAAAAAAGGCAGCCTCCTCCACCGGAGAGGACTACCCGTGACAAAACCGGCCTTTTGAACTCATTCAACACACTATATATTCTCCTCATCATGGGGTCTGCAGTCAGTGTCAAAAGTTACATACACAATAAGAGCTGATTATGATATCTTTAAAATACAGACCTTTATCCAAGGGGCTGTAGAAAAAATAACTCCCGGGTAATCACTTGCCGGGCAACGTGCCTTCCCCTGCCACGGCCCCCGCGGAGCCACTCACGAGAGGTCAGCACACCAATGGCTGGAAAAATACTTATCATAGATGATGATGAAGCCGTACGCAAGGTCTTAACTACCCATTTACAAAGGGAAGGCTACGGCACAAAAATATCCTCAGGCGGCAAAGGCGTCTTTGAGGACCTGAAGCAGAGCCGCGCCGAGATCATTATCTGTGATATCAAGATGCCCGATGTGAGCGGCCTTGAAGTCCTGGACTACGCAAGGCTCCACATGAAGACCGTTCCTGTTGTTATGCTCACAGGCCTTACGGATATCTCCATGGCCATTGACGTAATGAAGAGAGGGGCATTTGATTATGTCATGAAACCCGTCACAAAGAGCGATCTGCTGGGCGCCGTGCAAAAGGCATTTTCCCAGAGAGAGCTCCTGCTGGAAAACAGACGCCTTGCCCGTGAGGTCAAGCGCTACCAGATACTCCTTGAACAACAGATAATCGAGAGCCACGAGAACCTTGGCAAGAGGAGCGTGGAGCTCTCAAAGGCCTACGGCACGCTAAAATCCATGAACTTCAGGTTCGTCAACGTACTGGCCGAGACAATCGAGGCAAAAGACCGCCATACAAGGGGCCACTGCAACCGTATGCGCCTGCTCTGCGTTGAGCTTGGAAGGATAATCGGTCTTGATAAGAAGAGCATCGAACAACTGGAATACGCCTCCATGCTCCATGACATAGGAAAAATTGGTGTCAACGAATTGGTCCTTAACAAGGAAGGCCCCTTGAATAATGAAGAAAAAAAACATATGCGTATACACCCCGAGGTTGGCAGAAAAATTCTCATGGGCATACCCCTCATGGAGCATGTAGCCGATGTAATAGCATCCCATCATGAGAACTACGATGGAAGCGGATACCCCCATGGGCTAAAAGGCGATGCCATCCCCCTTGGCGCGAGGATTATCTCCGCCGCTGACCTCTATGACGCCATGAGCAACGACCGCCCCTACAGAAAAGGCAAGTCCCTTGAGCATATAATTAAAGAGATGAAGATGGTCTCTGGCACACAACTGGACCCATATATAGTGAATGCATTCCTTGAAAACCTTGATGCCATCGTAAAAAAGAGCGAGACGCTATGATGAAGCAGGGAGCTATGCAGGAATCAAAGGCTGTGGATATAGATAAGAAGGCCAGGCGTCTTGAGGCCAGGCAAAAGTCCATGAGACTGGAGAAAACCGTCAAAGAGCTCAACGGCATCAGCACCTATCTTCAGATGATACTGGACAACTCCAAGGCCCTTATCGTAACAACTGACAGGGCGGGCTTTGTGGTGGAGTTCAACCGCGAGGGTGAAAACCTTCTCGGCTACACCAAGCAGGAACTATCGGGGCAATCCGCCTCCATACTATTTGATGACGGCTCCGCCTCCAATGAAGTCCTGAAGGAATGGCTGAGTGGGCTAAAACGCGCCGATGCCATACATAACCGTGAGGTCGTCTTAAAGGCC
>JBHHUW010000096.1:0-2580 GCA_046753945.1 Thermodesulfobacteriota bacterium | reverse complement strand
GGCATACATAAGCTTCGGGGAGATTTATCAGGCTCAGATATGGGCAGTGGGGCAGTCGGCCTCTACAATAAGTCCAGGCGCCCACTTCGTACATCATATAGATTATTCAAGAATAATAAATATCTCTGACCCGCCGCATATAGCCAGGTCCAGACCTCTATCGGCTCAGGTGGTAAACGAGGCGATGACTGCGCAGATTGTGGGCCAGGCTTTCATAGCAAGGATACATCCCTTGGCCTCCGTACCTTATCCCTTCAACTTCATCGCCGCCGCGGATCACATCGTCCCGCATAAAGCAGTAAGCAAGGTAGTGCAGGGCTCTTTTGTCCCGCGCACTACCTCAGGTTCCGATCCCGCCCGCATAAATATTCAAAATGCTGCCATCACAATCGTCCACTAACCCCTCTCCGCTCCTACCCCCACAGCCCCGGCCTCGTCCCCCGGGGCCCTGCCTTTTCAGGCATGGTTATTTACCAGTCTTTTACCAGTCATTTTTACGCATAAAAATGGGCTACGCCAAACGCCGTAACCCATTGATTTTATTGGTAGCGGGGAGAGGATTCGAACCTCTGACCTTCGGGTTATGAGGTTGGTGGCCTTTTTTTTTGGCCTTTGTTACCGCGGGTCGTTGCTTGTTTGCGCTGACCTATGTAGTCGGCGAATTTTAATCCTTCGGTTTGCAGGTAAGATCCGAGGAGGTGGGTGTAGCGTTCAGTCGTCTGACTCGAGGAATGTCTGAGGATGCCCTGAAGCGCCCGGAGGTTGAGGCCCGCGGCGAGGGCGTGTGTGCCGAAGGCATGGCGTAAGAGGTGTGGGTGTATGTGCTGCTTCAAGCGGGCCTTCTTCTCGGCGCGCCTGAAGGGCCGTCTCAAGTCTTTATAGGGGTTGCCCGTTCGCGGATTGGTCCAGAGATAGTCTGTGGGGGCCTTATCCTGCATCGCGGCCTCTATCTCGGACATCAACCGCCCTGTTGTTAGGGGGATTATGGCCTCTTTACCGCCCTTGCCCTTTATACGCATTTGTTCTGTCGAGAGATTTATGTCGCCGACTGTGAGGTGTAGGGCCTCGGAGAGTCTGAGACCGCCGTCGTAGAGCGCAAGGACAATGCCGCGATACGGCGCCTCGACGGCCTCGATGAAGAGCGAGACATCTGCAGGCGAGGGGATAACCATGAGGGGCGGCCGCAGACGTCTGAAAACAGGGATTTTAAAGGGTAGGGGCATGGCGTATTCGCGCTCAACTGCCCAGCGTATAAGGCTTGATATATAGGAGAGCTCCTTGTTGATGGTCTTTTTTTTCACGCCGTCGCTTATACGCGCGGCCTTATATAGATCAAAGGACCCTGGAGAAAGACGGCTAAATTGGAGGTGCCCGAGGTGTTTTGTGATGTTCTTGACGGCCGATTTTGCATCGCGCCCGGTGCCGGGGGCCACCTCTACTTTAAAGGCGGCAAGCCAGTCGTAGATGACATCGATAATTTTTGGACTTACGGAGACGGCCCCGCCCGTATGGGCCTTTCGCATGGCGGCCTCATAAGCCCGCGCGTCTTCCTCGGCCCCGGCAAAGACCTCGCGCACACGGCGCCCTTTGCCCCCGAGAGGGTAGTAATCAATTATCCAGTGATCAGGCTTGCTCTTATGTGGACGGACAGACATGTCAGGCCTTCGGGCCTCCGGTCATTACGTTGTTTATGCGGTCATGGCCGCATTTATGTTTATTTGCTCGATCCATGAGGTAGTTTAATGTCTAATCCCCTTAGAATGTGCCCAGAGAATCATGGAGCGGCCCTTTGTATAGGCCCTGACCTTGACCTTGATGGACGCAAATCGGGACTTTATTATCGAAACCTTAATACCAGATTTGGGCGTGATGCAACCATGGGACATAAGATAATCTATCTGGTCACTATCGTCCATTTGTATGGCCGTCATGACCTCGTCGAAAAGACTCTCTGATATACACGCAAAACCCTTGCCGTTGAAGGTTGCGGCGCCCGCAAGAGATGGAAGAGAGTATAAAAACAAAAATATAAAAATAGATACCTTATCTTTCTTGAAGAAACTAAAGACCATCATTACTCTCCTCTCACACCCTTATTTCGCGCCAGAGGCGCCTTACCTTGCCGACGATGGTGTGGTGGTCGTCGGCCCGGATTGATGGGTACGAGGGGTTGTCTGATTTGAGCCAGGCCACGTCCTCGCGGTCTATTACATAGCGCTTTAGCATGGTCTCGCCGAACTCATTGAGTACCACAACTACGTCACCGGGGGCCACATCGGCCCGCTCTACAGGGATAAATATGGCGTAGTCGCCGTCCTTTATCGCCGGGGCCATGGACTCGCCGTGGACAATGACGGCAAAGCACCCCTTCTCTGCGTCAGGCAGGGTTATGTACTCGAGGATATCCTCTTCCACGGCAGTCGGAAAACCCGCCGGAACCCGGCCCAGTACGGGAATAGATACGGCTGCCCTGTACTCCACCCGCTGGCCTGTAAGAAGCCAGTTCAGATCCCCCTCATTGAGCTCCTTGTGATATTTGGCCCACAGGCGGTTCAAGAACATCGAGTCAGGCGAAGTTTC
>JBHHUW010000095.1:0-2812 GCA_046753945.1 Thermodesulfobacteriota bacterium | reverse complement strand
GCGGCTGGTTCGCAATCAGCAGGTCGTCGGTTCGATCCCGATACCCTCCACCAGAAAAATCAATGCCGTGATGTGCTAAAATTTTCCTTTATAATTAATGTGTTACGGCTACATTCTTCATGAAGAGGGTTACGGTTTTTGCCGTGACCCTCTTTCGCGTCAACCCCTTTTTTTACCAAGAGTTCCGGATAAAATTTTTAATTGATTCTTAGCTTCCACTTGTAAGATGTTAACCTTATTCGTAATATTGCTATATTGAGGCCTCTTGAGCATCTTCTTCCACCGGATAAAGCAGAGCCCTAATGTTATGAAGACTTTAATCATTTTGCTTCTTACGGCTAATTGTTAATAGTCAGGGTTACGGACTATACAGTAACCCTCCTTTAGTATAAGAGAAAATAGGGAAGTGACTCGTATTTTTCTATTGTCTGGTAAGAGGAAGCGGAGAGGGAATTAAGTACGGTCTCCACGGAGTTTGTCCGGCTTATCGGTCCGCCCACTTGTACTGCTCCTCTACATAGCTATGAAGCCTGAAAGGTCTGACGCAGTCTTTAAGGGCCTCGCCCCTGATATTGATTTTCTTCATATCCCCTTCACCGAGACCTCTATCTGCCAGCTGGTTAAGATACCCTATCTTGGAGAAATCAACACCCATAACCTCTGAGCCTACCCTGTCGGCGGCAAGGGGGTCTGTTGAGGCGATGGCTACGCCCACGTCAATGGGCTCGCCCAGGATGGGGCCGTCACCCTCCATGCCCACAAGGCCGTCGATGAGAGCGAGGTCCGGCCAGAGAGACTGGGCAAGAGCGGTTATATTGAGGTTCGTGTTCTTGTACCCCTGATGCACCTTTATTTTATCCGGCAGGAGGACAGAGCCCATGGCAATGTTCTTTATGGAGAGCGTAACAACAACGGTGTCGTGGGTTTTGAGTCTGGCGGCGGATATGAGGTAGTTTTCCTTGTCGAGAAGCACCCTTGAGACCTTTACGTTGAAAGACCTTCCCTGAGAGTTCCTCAAGGCAATGAGCTCATAGGGGCTCTTGTTCAGGTCCAGGAACTCAACGTCGTACTCGTCGATAAGGCTGTGGTAACCAAAATTTTTGAATCCCTCCTCTGTCTCTCCGAGAGTGGCGCCTTCGGCTAAGAGGACTCTACCCTTATAGAACCCCTTTAAGAAGTCAAGGATACCCCTTATCTGGTCAACATGGCTTGAGGCAAGCTGGATTGAGGTGGAGACGAAGTTAGGCTTTATGATTACCTGCCTCCGGGTTATTCCTTCCTTAATCTCATCTCTTAGTAACTCAAGGGACTTTAAAGTATTTTCCCTTCTATTTTCACCTCTTATGAGAGATACGGTTTTCATCTCACCCCGTTTCCTCTTAAGGTTTTTTTACAATCCTTACCCTATTAACAAAAAGGGGATAAATCTATTTAAATAGCAGCGGCAGCGGTGGCACAGCGATGAATTTTTTCCTCCCGCAACCCCTTTGTTTTCTTAACTAATTAGACTGCCCCAGAGCTTCAGGAGAGGCCTCATATTCCTCCAGCCCTGCCGAGACGTCTTTGAGTGCGCTATCGGTATAGTTAAGAGCCTCTGGGTCGGCCTTGATGCGGCGGCGCATGCGGGTGCACTTCCAGATGAGCGGCAGCATCCTCACGTGGCTGCTTACTATCTCCCAGAGCCGCCTTGGATAGAAGACGAGGGCGCTCTCTATGGGAAGGCCGGGGCGGCGGTCAAGGCGGTACTTATGGCGGAAGTAACCGCCTTCCAGTGGATGGAGCCCTTCGTATCTGATGCAGACATAAAACCAGAGGAGAAGGAATAAGGTCTTGCCGATGCTCATGCCACTTGCCCTTGCGCGCCTGAGCACGGTCTCGATATGCCCGGGTGTGTAATAGGTATCCCAGGCAGAGCGGTAGACCCCCTCCCACTCTTCTTTCGACATGGCGGGGTGCATGGTGGTGACGTGGTTAAGGTCGTAGTTGTTCATGTCCGGGTTCATCCACGCGCCCTTCTCGTAAAGCCTCCTGTGGTCCTCGGAGCCAGGCAGCGGTGTTAGGAAGAAGAACTCCAGGAGGTCTACGGGAAGCTCCTGCTGGATGGTCTTTATGTCCTTTATGATGCTCTCAGGGGTGTCCGAGGGAAAGCCCAGGATGTATCCAGCGCAGGTTATGGCGCCAACGCTTCGCCACGCAAGGAGCATGCGGCGGTACTCGGCTATCTTGTTCTGGGACTTTCCGGCGGCCTTGAGGTTCTCGGGGTTGATGTTCTCAAGCCCTATAAATACCCTGGCAACCCCTGCCTTTCCGGCCTTCTCTATGAAGCCGGGTATGCGGTGGCACATGGTATCCACCTGTATGGTGAGGCGGATGCTTATGTGCTCGGTATCCTGAAGTTTGATAAGGCAGTCGAATATCTCTTCCCAGTCCCTGTTTCTGGCAAAGTTGTCGTCGGTGATAAAGAACCTTGTAATGCCCTGCGCGACGTTTTCTCTTATGATACGTTCCACGTCACGGGCTGAGCGGCGGCGGGATTTTTTGCCCTGTACATTTATGATAGTGCAGAAACTGCACTTGAAGGGACAGCCCCTGCCGGCATCGAAGCTGGTAAATGACCCCGCGGAACGGCCAAGGAGATCACTGGGTAGGAAGGGGCCGGGCTCTGACTCAATACCGGGCAGTTCGTCAAGGTAATTGTACAGGGGTTTGAGGGCCCCGGCATAGGCATCCCTGAAAAGGCCCTCAAGGCGGCCCTCAGCCTCACCGGCAAAGAGAGAAATTCCCATCTCCATGGCGCCCTTTATATCCTCTG
>JBHHUW010000094.1:0-2856 GCA_046753945.1 Thermodesulfobacteriota bacterium | reverse complement strand
GCTTGCGGAAGGTAAGATGTACGGTGTCTGTGGGCCCATTTCGCTGTTTTGCCACTATTATCTCAGCGTCACCGCGTTTACCGCAGGAACAGTAATCCTTTGGACACTCGCAGGGCCTGTATACGGATTCCCTGTAAACGAACATAACCACGTCGGCGTCCTGCTCAATGGCCCCGGATTCACGAAGGTCCGAGAGCATGGGCTTATTGCCCTCTCGTCTCTCTGTCATACGTGAGAGCTGAGACAGGGCCACCACCGGGATATGCAGCTCCTTTGCCATGGCCTTAAGAGACCGGGATATCTCAGAAATCTCCTGCTCCCTGCTGGCGCTGCTTTTTCTGCCTCTCATAAGCTGAAGGTAATCCACTATGACCATCTTGAGGCCGAACTCTGATTTCCATCTTCTGGCCTTGGCCCTCATCTCAAGGACGCTCTGAGCCGGGGTATCATCAATAAATACAGGTGCGTCATAGAGCGTACCAACTGCCGTGGTGAGCCGCGGCCAGTCCTCTTCTTTAAGAAAACCGCTCCTGAGCTTACTGAGGTCCACCTTGGACCTTGACGCAAGCATCCTCTGAACAAGCTGCTCTTTACTCATCTCAAGGGAGAATACGGCCACCGGGGTGTTGTGGTCAAGGGCCGCCATCTCGGCAATATTAAGGGCAAAAGAGGTCTTTCCCATGCTAGGCCGGCCCGCAATGATAATAAGGTCCGAATCCTGAAACCCCGCCGTAAGCCTGTCAAGGTCAGTAAAACCAGTGGCCACACCTGTAATGGAAGACTTTTTGGCGTATAGCTGCTCTATGGACTCAAAGGTGTCTTTTATAATATCCTTCAAGGCAAAAAAAGTCTTTTTGGCCCTGTCCTGAGTCACCTCAAAAATCTTCTGCTCGGAGTCGTCAATGTACTCCTCTACGGAGTCGATGGACTCGTAGCCGCGCGCCGAGATGGCGGAGGTGACGGATATCATCTTTCGAAGAAGAGACTTTTCTTTAACGATTTTGGCGTAATAGGTAATGTTTGAGGCAGTAGGCGTGGCCTCTGCGAGGACGCCTATGTAGGATAGACCCCCCACGGGACCGAGGATAGAGGTATCCTTGAAGAGGTCGGCAACAGTTACTACATCAACGGGGGTATTCTTCTCAAAAAGGCCCACCATGCCCTTGAAGAGCTCGGCATGCACCTTGTGGTAGAAGTCGGTGCCATCATCGGAGAGGATATCAAGTATCCTCGCGATAGAGTCCTTCTCAATGAGGATGCTTCCAAGAACAGACTGCTCCGCCTCGATATTATGGGGCGGCGTCTTGTATAGCTGCTCTTTACGGTTACTGACTGCCATGGCGGGTTATAAACACGGGCTAAGGTGTGAATGGAAAAGAGAAAACGCTTAATAAATCCTCTGTAAACAGGCAATGCGAAAAAAAATCTCAAGGGCAGAGGAGCGTATATCCGGCAGGCATAAGAAGTTTTAACTCAACCCCTCAGCTACCCCCCATCGCAGTACCCCCGCGACTTGCCCCTAAGAGCCATTAAAAAGCTTGCCGCATTTACGCCAAAGAACTCCGGCCTTGATACTGCTTACTCGGCCTCTTGCTTTGTAACCACAACGGAGATCTTCGCGATTACACCGCTGTAAATCTTTATCTCCACATCATGCTCGCCGAGGTGTTTAATGGGCTCTGCGATATGGATATTTTTTTTCTCTATGGAGTTAAAACCCTTTTCATGGAGGGCTTTTTCAATATCAGCCGAGGTTACAGAGCCGAAGAGTTTTTCTTCCTCACTGGTCTTTCTCTCGAAAGTCAGGACCACACCCTCAAGACCGGCGGCGGACTTTTCAGCTACGGCCCTCTTCTCCGCCTCTTTCTTGAGATAGGCCTCTTTCTCGGCATTGAACTGCCTGAGGTTACCGGGGGTGGCCGCTACGGCCATGCCGGTGGGGATAAGATAATTTCTCGCGTATCCCGGAGCTACCTTCAACGTATCGCCGTAGTTACCGAGGTTGTCAATATCTTTTTTCAATATAACTTCCATCTGTACCTGTCTCCTAAAAAGATATTTTTACTGGAAATTAAGGGAGCTGAAGGGCAGTATGGCAAGGACCCTTGCCCGTTTTACGGCCAGACAAACCTTTCTCTGGTGTTTCGCGCAGGTGCCGGTAATCCTTCTGGGCATAATCTTGCCCCTCTCCGTAATATGGGATTTAAGGGCCCGCGCGTCCTTATAGTCTATCTTCAGGTCTTTTTCCTTGCAGAAGACACAGAATTTTTTTCTATAAAAGAACTTTCTCTGGGGGCCTCCGCGGCCCGGACCGCCGGGACGTCTTCCTCTATTTGTCTCCATCAGTAGCGCCCTCCTCTGCTTTCTCTACTTTTTCTTCTTCTTCGAGAGCTTCAACGCTCTCTGCCTCTGCAGCGGGCTCGGCAGCTGGTTCAGCCTCGGCCTCTACAACAGGCTCAGCGGCTGGTTCAGGCTCGGCCTCTACGGCGGGCTCAGCGGCTGGTTCAGCCACGGGCTCAGCTACTGCTACAGGCTCAACATACTCCTCATCAAGACGCACGGTCTGATAACGGACTACATCCTCGTTAAACTTAAAGATTTTTTCCATCTCAGCAACAGCGGCGGGTTCGGAGTTAAAGTCCATAAGGGTATAATAGCCCTCATTTTTTTTCTGTATGGGGTATGCAAAACGTCTGACGCCCCACTCATCCACCTTGTTAACAGTGCCCTTGCCGCCTGTAATGACGGCAGAGGCCTTTTCCTGAATCTCCTTGATACCGGGAGCTCCAAGCTCGGTCTTCACTATCCAGATAGTCTCGTAATGCCTTTCCATTCTTTTCTCCTTACGGTTCCCCG
>JBHHUW010000093.1:0-2967 GCA_046753945.1 Thermodesulfobacteriota bacterium | reverse complement strand
TCAAGAAAAGGTCTTTTTCACTGCGCCTTTATGCAGCTTTGTGCCTGTATTGTCCTGGCTGATTAGTCAAGGTATCCAATTATACTTAAACAGGACCTGCCAGTCCTTTTTCAGCATAAAAAACCCTATTCCTCCCTGAGCTCACGGGTCATTAGCCCCAGGACCGCTTGTTTTGGTGTCTTCTGTCCCTCAATTACGGCCTTTACGGCCCCTGCTATGGGCATTTCCACGCCTTTTGTCCCTGCCAGTGCCAGAACGGCCCTTGAGGTCTTTACGCCTTCGGCCACCATATGCATGGAGGAGACGATTTCATCTATGGATCTGCCTCTGCCAAGTTCAAGGCCCACGGTGTAGTTTCTGCTGAGGGGCCCTGTACAGGTAAGGACCAGGTCTCCCAGGCCCGAGAGCCCGGCAAAAGTGCGCTCCAGCGCCCCCAGCGCAGCGCCGAGGCGGCTTATCTCGGCAAGTCCCCTTGTAATAAGGGCCGCGCGGGCGTTAAAACCCAGCTCCAGCCCATCGGATATGCCCGCGGCAATGGCTATTACGTTCTTCAAGGCCCCGCCAAGCTCCACGCCCAGCACATCAGAGCTAATATAGACCCTGAAAGCAGGGGTGGAAAAGACCTCCTGAATAAGTCTTGCCTCTTCGGCGGACTCTCCTGCGGCGCTCACCGCCGCCGGCAGACCCGCTGCCACTTCCTTTGCGAATGAGGGCCCTGAGAGGACGGTAAGGGGAGGGCAAAAATACTTCTGAAGGGCCTCTCTTATTATGGCCGAGGGCGTAAGAAGGCTATCCTCCTCAATGCCTTTTGAGGCGCTTACGATACGGGCCCCTTTTGGCACGGCGTCTTTTATTTTCTCAAAAACCCCGCGCACCCCGTGGGAGGGCACTACGCTTACAATGAGCCCGGCTTTGGTGACGGCCTCTGTAATAGACGCCTCGGGACAGAGCTTTGGCGAGAGTTCAATGCCGGGTAGAAATAACTCATTTACAGAGCGCTCCCTTATACTCTCCACGACCTCTGCCTCTCTTGCCCAGAGCCTTACTTCATGGCCATTCAAGGCGAGGAGGTTGGCAAGGGTAGTACCCCAGCTTCCAGCCCCCAGCACTGTTATCTTCATAGGTCTCACCTCTTCGACCTCCGTGCCTTTTTCGTTTTCATCCGTGTCCCTGCGTCCTCGATGCTTCTCTCACTCTTATCATCATGGGTCTCACCTGCGCGACCTCCGTGCCTTTTTCTCTTTCATCCGTGTCTTTACCCCCTTGATGCTTCTCTCAAGCACGTCTTTATTGGGGTAGGAATCGCGAAGAGACTCCAGGACTGCCAGCGCTTCATCCTCTTTATCAGAGTCCTCAAGTGTCTTTGCCAGGTTGAAGCGCGCCTCTATTGCCACGGGAGATTCGGGGAGCCGTGAGATTATCTCCTCAAAGGTTGCCGAGGCCTCGGTGATATTGCCGGTGATATAAAAGGTCTCTCCGCGCAGCAACAAGGCTTTTGCGATAACATCTTCTTTGCCGGCTGTGGCAAGGAGCTCTTTAAGCTCGGCGCCTGCCTGCTCAAAGTCGCTCATCTTAAAGTACTCCAGCGCTATGATGTAGCGGTAGTCCTCGGCCTTCTGCGGCTCCCTGTGGCTGTCCAGTATCCACTGGTACTGCTCCACGGCCTTGGTATGGTCTCCTGCGGCGGAGTATATGGCTGCAAGGTCAAGACGGGCTGAGTAGGCCTCGTCGGTCTTGGGATATACGGAGAGCACCTCATAGTAGGAGTTTATGGCCTTTCTTTTATCCTTTAAAAAACGGTTATATATAAGGGCCTTTTTGTAGAGGCTTTTTGGCGCAAAGGGCGTGGCTTCAAACTCGCGGGCCACGGTCTCGTATTTATCAAGGGCAAGGAGGAATTTTCCTCTTCCAAGGAGCTCTTCGGCCTCCATGTAGCTCATGTTCGCCTTATCTGCGCCGCCGCACCCTGTGAGCACTGAGAGCGGCAGGGCAAGGAGGAGCAGAAGTATAAATATTTTAATTTTCTTTAGCAATCTCTTATATCGCGGGGCGCGGCCCGCATATTCGATGGTACTAGTGTTTTTTGGTGGGCAGAGCCCACCCTTGCAGTGAGCATCTAAGTATATGCGATCTTGATATTTTAGCAACCACCTCTCTGCTCCACACAACTGGTCAACAGACTTGCGTACAGTCATATTAAACCATCTTTTCCAAGCAATTAGCCTTTCTTTTGATGGGTCAAATTCAATATCTTTGTCTGAAAAAACAATGATGTCATCGCCGAATACAACGAGCAAGTCGCACAGCTCATGACCACCGCCTCTACCATCTGTGCGTCCCCTCTCTGTCTGTAAATTTGAGTAACTCCATAGGCTCAAGAAAGACTTACAGCATAGCTCGCTTAAATAACGTTGGGACGGTGTAAGACCTTCATCTTTTGAGTTGTTTGGCATGTGTAAAATTTAATTTTATAATCAATAACTGGCAATAGAGCTCTGAACACATGGGACCAGGCAAGCACTTCCCTTATTTGCAATTCCCTACCCCTCACCCCTTAACCCCGTAACCCAGATAATTTATAGACAAGTCCCCGGAAATCTTGAACTCAAAACGAAGCGGGTTAAGGCTCATGCCCTTTAGCTCCATAATCTCTACGCCGAGCCCGCCGAGAATTTCAACAAGGGTGGAAGGGCGGATGAACTTATTATAATCATGAGCGCCGCGGGGGATAATGCCAAGGATATTTTCCGCCGCATAGATAGCAAAGACACGGGCCTTGAGAGTCTTGTTCAGTGTGCTGAAAAAAAAGAAACCACCCTTTGAGAGCAGGCTCACGGCCTCAGTTAAAAAGACCTTTAAATCCGGTACGTGCTCCAGGACCTCGGAGCAGGTGATGATATTAAATTTTTTGGGTTTTTTCTTACGCAGCTCCTCTATGGAAGAGACGCAATAATCAATCTCCAGCCC
>JBHHUW010000092.1:0-3024 GCA_046753945.1 Thermodesulfobacteriota bacterium | reverse complement strand
ACCGACGACCTGCTGATTGCGAACCAGCCGCTCTCCCAACTGAGCTAACCCCCCTGATAAGAAGAAATCCCCTTCAGGCGGAGCAAAAAAACTCGGCTTAAGGGGTTTTGTTGTGTTTAAGTTAAAGAACTCTTGATGCATGAATGGCCATACACGACAGGATGCATGGGGCCGCTCCGCAGGCTGAGAAACATCTTGCTTTTGCATGCCCCGGAAAATAGAGTCCCCCCTACTTCCTTTTGAGGACATCATTAATGGTCTTCTTCAACTCGCCGAGGTCCGAGGATTTTACCACATAGGCATCTGATGCCCAGGTGCCAAAATCGTGTTTGTAATGAGGATATGCAGTGCAGAGGATGACGGGTACTTCACTCCACTTCTCTTTGATACGGCGCAGGACCTCCACACCGTCCATGCCCGGCATCTTGATATCAAGAAGTATGAGGTCAAAGGCATCTTCTTCAAGCCTCTCCAGGGCCTCGGCCCCTGAGGCCGCAAGCGTTACGAGAGCGCCTTCATCCTCAAGCTCTTCCTTGTACAAGAGTCTAAGGCCTTCCTCGTCATCAACTACAAGGATCTTTTTTTTCATGAGAACTCCGCTATTCTACAAAACACCGCCAAGTAAGACATAAAGAGATAACTATCATTCCTGCAGTGGGTGTGAAGCCTGACCTTAATTATAATTCCTCTCCCCCGTCCCCCGCCTCACCCGTAGAACACCTATTAGCCTCGAAAGGCTCCCCCCTGCAGCTCACGCCCCCTAACTCTTCTCCCTGTAACTCTCACCCCTTAATCATGCCGGGGTGATGCTATTTAAAATGGGGCGGCGCGGCATTATCATTGCCCTCGGGTAGCCCCAGACGGTAAAACTTTGGGGACCTTTATTTAAGACTGTATCTCTGAACCTTACCGCATTTTTGATAAGGTTGTCAAAAATAATCTCTCTTCCTCCAACTCCATGACTACGGGCAACCACTCCCTTAAAGGCTGTCCATTTAAGAGGCGGCAGACCGCAGAGTTCCCTGCTATCGTCATATTTTCCTGAGGCTGAATCCTCAGGGATTGGCCTCTTTAAGAAACCTTGCCGCTTCTTCCGGCGGCGTAGGATTGATGTAAAAACCTGAACCCCACTCAAAGCCCGCAACCTTGGCGAGCTTTGGCATAATCTCAAAATGCCAGTGATAATATTTTTCGGCCCCGTTATGAACAGGTGATGTATGGAGGATGAAGTTGTAAGGCGGAGAGTTCAGGACCTTGTCCATACGCCTTAGCACATCAGGGAAGATAAGGGCCAGGTTCTCGTAATGCGTCTTCTGACAATTTTCAAAGCTGGCGCCATGGTTTTTTGGGAGTATCCATGTCTCAAAGGGCGACTTTGGCGCATATGGCGTCACAGCGAGAAAGTCCTCATTCTCCGCCACCACCCTTACTCCCTGCATTGTCTCCTGCCTTATAATGTCGCAGAAGATACATCTTTCCTTGAAATTATAATACTCCAGGGCCCCGTCTATCTCTTCGCTTACCCTCTTTGGGATAATTGGCATGGCGATTAACTGGGAATGGCTGTGCTCCAGAGTGGCCCCGGCGGCCTCGCCATGGTTCTTGAATATCAATACATAGCGGAGCCTCGAGTCTTTCTTAAGATCCACAATCCTGTCCCTGTAGGCCCAGAGAACCTCCTCGAAATTCTTGGATGTGAGGCTCGATAGAGAGGCCATATGGTCCGGAGTCTCTATGATGACCTCATGGGCGCCAACGCCGTTCATCTTGTCGAAGACGCCATCGCCTTCTCTGTTAAGCTCTCCCTCGATCTTAAGGGCGGGATACTTGTTGGGTACTACTCTGACGCGCCAGTCAGCTGTATTCGGGCTGGTGCCGGCCTCGCGGTATGCGAGAATTTCCGGCGGAGTCTTGGACTCGTTACCTGGACAGAAGGGACAAAAACCCTGCCTCATAACAGGACGCGGTGAATCAAACTCCGATGGGCGTTTGCCCCGTTCAGTGGAGATAATTACCCATCTTCCAATTATAGGGTCTTTGCGTAGCTCTGGCATGGGCCGCCTTTCCTGCTAAATGTTTTAAGGTTAATGGTGAAAACTGACGATCAGCCGCGCAGTTTTTCCTGTTCTTCCTCTTCTTTCTTACACTCTATACAACTGGTGGTGACAGGTCTTGCCTCCAGCCTTTTATGAGAGATATCGTTGCCGCACTGCTCACAGATACCGTAGGTCCCTCTCTCTATCCTCTCCATTGCGTCCCTCACCTTGGAGATCAATTTGCGCTCCCTGTCCTTTACACGGAGAAGTACGCTGTTGTCGGACTCCTGCGCGGCCCTGTCCGTGGGGTCCGGAAAATTCTCGCCATCTGTCTCGGTCATATCGCTTACAGTCTTGCCCGCGCCGCTTAGAAGGCCATCGAGTTTTTCCGTAAGTATACTCTTGAAATGTTCTATCTGCTGTTTTTCCATATCATATTATTATAGCCAAAAAGAAATAGGCCTGTAAACAATAAATTCATATTAAAAAATGAGCGTTCTACAGGTCTAAATGTACGGGACTCTATGGAGCCTGGAGGAAAAATCTTTTACCGAGACCCTTTCCTGCCGCGGCCCTTGCCGCTTTTTCTTATGAAGACACCGCTCTTGCCGCCCGTCTTTTTTACAAGCCTGATCTCCGTAAGGGTCATCTCCTTATCCACGGCCTTGCACATGTCATATATTGTCAGTGCCGAGACAGATACGGCAGTCAGGGCCTCCATCTCCACACCCGTCTGTGAGGCGATACGAGCCGTGGCCGTGATGTCAATGGCCGGGGGCCTCTTAATGGTCTTGAATGTCACGTCTATGGAGGTAATTGATATGGGATGACATAGGGGTATGAGATTCCATGTCTTCTTTGCCGCCATAATGCCTGCGATTCTTGCCACCCCCAGCACATCTCCCTTCTTCATCTCATTTGCCAGGACAAGTGAGAGCGTCTCCTTCTTCATAAGGACCCGCGCCTTTGCCACGGCCACGCGCTCTGT
>JBHHUW010000091.1:0-3035 GCA_046753945.1 Thermodesulfobacteriota bacterium | reverse complement strand
GGCTCCCTACATGCCCTTGAGCACTCGGCCATAGCCATGCTGCCGCTCTACGCCCTCTGCGACCGCATGGACCTTGGCGGCCTTAGCTACACCCTTAACCCGGAGCTTAATTCAGCGGCTATATTCATATACGATGGTGTTGAGGGCGGCGTGGGCCTTACAAAGAGAGGATTTTACTATATACGGGATTGGTTTGAGTCTACTTTAAAACTAATGCAGGAGTGCGCCTGCGAGATAGCCTGTCCTTCCTGCACGCAGGACCCACACTGCGGCAACGGCAACGAACCTCTGGATAAACGCGGGGCTATTATGATACTTGAAAGATGGCTTGGAGAGAAGAAGAAAGGCTGATTTTTTTTGGTATACTCCCAGGAGAGACCCTGCCCTCTTCACCATGCTTTGCTCTGCCTCAGAGCTCACCTCTTGTATCAGGTCTTATCGTCACCGAGGTTGCGCTGGATATAAGCTGAGTAATCCTTGAGGGCCGGCTCATAGGCCTCGTCTATAAGGGGTGAGGATATAAGAAAGTCCGCCGTGGAACGGTTGCAGGCCGTTGGGATATTATACAGGACGGCTATCCTTAATAGCGCCTTTACGTCTACATCATGGGGTTGGGGCTGCATAGGGTCCCAGAGAAAGATAATAAGGTCAATCTCACCATCAGCGATCATTGCCCCAATCTGCTGGTCTCCGCCAAGGGGACCTGATTTGAGTTTCATTACACTGAAGTCCCTGGCCTCATCTTCACTGAGTTTCTTCTTAATGGCCTCTTCCACGAGCCTTCCAGTTGTTCCCGTAGAGACCAGTCTGTGTTTAATCAATATCCCGTAGTTCCACTCCGACCACTCTATGAGGTCTTTTTTTCTGTTGTCATGGGCAACAAGGGCTATGCGTTTTGTCGCTTCCATAGGGACCTCCCCTTTAATTATCACTGCCTTTGGACGTGGAAAAATATCACCACAACTTCATGATACCTTTATCACAGCGTCATTTTAATGGCAAGATAATCGCAGGCAAGGCAAGTACTCTCTTACTCAATACATCACTTGAGTTAAATTCCCTATCAACACCCTCGGACATCGTCTAAACGTAGACCCTTGCTCAGTCCCTCTCATATTGCTACCTTGAACTCTTCGAGAGCCTCTCTCAGTCTACTAAGAAGTTCCTCCATTTTATCCATTTCCCCGGCCTTACCGGCCATTTCCACCTCAAATGCTATTTCGCTTACCTGGAGAGCGCCAACGTTTGCGCTGGCTCCTTTTATCGCATGACCAATACTGTGCAGACCTTTTACATCGTGCTTTTCCATGGCCTCTGTAAGAGAGGACAACTCACCGGGTATATCCTGAAGATACCCTTCCAGTATCTCGGCGGCAAGGTCTTCATCACCCATGAGGCGTTCCAGAAAACCCTCTTTATCATAGACCTTATTGCCTCTTTTCCTGCCTTCCAGTATTCTATTGCTCTCTTTTGTATGACCCTCTTGCTTTTTTATATACTTCTCTATGATTTCGGCAAGGTCCTTGGGTGTAACCGGCTTGGTTATGTAATCGTCCATCCCCGACTCTATACATTTTTCACGGTCCCCTTTAAGGGCATTGGCCGTCATGGCGATTACGGGTATGTCATGGCAGAGCACTCCGGATTCGGGGCTGCGGATAGAGCGCGTTGCCTCATAACCGTCCATCTCCGGCATCTGGCAGTCCATGAGTACAAGGTCGTAGGGTCTGGTCTCAAGGGCCTTTAAGGCCTCAAGGCCATTGACAACGGCCTCGCACCTGTAACCAAGTTTCTCAAGTATCTTAAGGGCCACCTTCCGGTTAACCACGTTGTCGTCGGCAAGGAGTATTCTCACCTTGCTCTTCTCAATCTCATTTATGGTATGACGCGTGATAATAGGCCTGGCTCCCCTCACTTCCCCTTTAGTTCCCATTACAGCAACAAGGCACTCATATAGCCTGGACTCTTTCACGGGCTTGGTAAGGTAGGCTGAAAAGCCAATATCCTCAAAGCTCAGCGCATCCCCCTTCTTACCCATGGAGGTCATGAGGACAAGGAGGGTATCCTTTATGAGAGAGTCGGCTTTTATCGCCCTGCCAAGGTCGTCACCGCTCCTGCCGGGCATCTGAAAATCAAGTATGGCTATATCAAAGGGGTCTCCTTCATTTACAGCCTGCCTCAGCATGCATAGCGCCGTAGCCCCGTCAGGGGCCTCATCATAACGGCAGGACCATGAGCCAAGGATAACGCTGAGTAGCTTGCGGTTTGTCTTGTTGTCATCTACAATGAGTATTTTGGTTCCCTTTATATCAGCCGCAGGCATCTCTTTATTTATACTGCCGGGGGGCTGTTTTTCAAGGCTAAGGGTAAACCAGAAGGTAGTGCCCTTACCTCTCTCGCTTCGAACGCCTATCTCACCGCCCATGAGCTCTACGAGCTGCCTTGAGATAGTGAGCCCCAGACCCGTACCGCCGAACTTTCGAGTAGTCGAGGCATCGGCCTGAGTAAAGGGTTTGAAGAGCATATCAATCTTTTCAGGATTTATGCCCAGGCCCGTATCGCTGATATCAAAACGTATAAGGGCCCTTTCATCATCTTCACTTACAAGTGCACACTTGATGACAACCTCACCCTCTGCAGTAAACTTTATGGCATTACCTGTGAGGTTTATGAGAATCTGACGTATCCTGCCGGGGTCTCCCCTCAAGAGAGAAGGCACCTCCGGCGAGATGGATGAGACAAGCTCAAGGCCCTTTGCATACGCCCGTACAGCGAGTAGGTCGGAAAAATCCTCCACAGTGGTGCGCAGATCAAAGTCAAGTATCTCAAGGTCAACTCTGCCGGCCTCTATCTTTGAAAAATCAAGTATGGAATTAATGAGGGAGAGAAGCGCATCGGCGCTCATCTGTACGGTTTCCGCGTAATCACGCTGTTCGGGAGTGAGGTCTGTATCAAGAAGAAGCCCTGTCATGCCTATAACGCCGTTCATGGGAGTGCGTATCTCGTGGCTCATATTGGCCAGAAACTCGCTCTTA
>JBHHUW010000090.1:0-3514 GCA_046753945.1 Thermodesulfobacteriota bacterium | reverse complement strand
TCCGGCACAACGGCGAGGCTCCTTACCGGGCTTCTCTCTGGCCAGTCTTTTCCATCCTCCATTACAGGTGATGAATCACTTCAGGGCCGGCCCATGGGCAGGGTAGTGGAGCCCCTTACACGGATGGGAGCGAATATCACTGGTAGAGAAGTTACGGCTTCTACTGGCAGTAAAGACACCACATTTCTACCCCTTAAGATCACTCCTTCCGTACTTAGTGGTATTAGCTACAATACGCCTCTTGCCAGCGCGCAGTTAAAATCCGCTATCCTTCTTGCAGGTCTTTACGCAGAGGGAGAGACTGTAGTAAGAGAGCCCGCTCCAAGCCGGGACCATACGGAGCGAATGCTAAGGGCCATGGGCGCTCATATTACCGTTGATGACCTTACCATTGCCATAAGAGGCGGCACGCCGCTAAAGGGTATAAATATAGACGTGCCGGGTGATATATCATCAGCGGCCTTTTTCATGGTAGCTGCCCTTATTGTGCCGGGCTCCGAGCTGCTCATAAAGAACGTTGGAGTCAACCCAACAAGGACGGGCATTATTACTATCTTAAGAGAAATGGGCGGCCATATAAGACTGCAGAATGAGAGAGGCGGAGACCTTGAACCAACGGCGGATATCCTTGTTCGGGCATCAAGGCTCAATGGCGTGGAGATAGGGGGAGAAAAACTCCTGCCGGCCATAGACGAGTTTCCCGTCATTACAGCGGCAGCGGCATTTGCAGAGGGCGCTACCACCATTAGCGGGGCAGGGGAGTTAAGAGTTAAGGAATCAGACAGGATATCAGCCATGGCAGGCGTGCTTAAGGCCATGGGCGTAGAGTGCGTGGAAGAGCCAGAGGGCATGAGTATAGAAGGGACGAAGTTTGGCAGGCTCAGGGGAGGGGTTTTTGCAAGTCACGGTGACCACCGCGTGGCCATGACCCTTGGTGTGGCCGGACTCGGCGTGGCGGATAAAATAAGCATCCAGGATGCCTCATGCGTTGATGTCTCTTTCCCCGGTTTTTTCACTCTCCTTGAGAAAGTTTCTGGAGGCAGGTCTTGAAGCGCGAAGAAGTAATTACAGAAAAATCATTTATCATAGCTGTAGACGGTCCCGGAGGAGTGGGAAAATCCACGGTGAGCAGGCTCGTTGCAGAGGAGCTTGGCGGTATATACGTGAATACAGGCGCCATGTACAGGGCCTTTGGACTGGCCATGAATAAGGCCGAGGTCGACCTTGTGGATGAGGCGGCCCTTAAAACATTCTGCCAGGACGCCGAGGTGGTCTACCGTCCTGATTCAGGCGGTATTTTTCTTAACGGCGCTGACTACAGAGAAGAGGTGCGCTCGGAAGAGGCCGGGGCCCTTGCCTCAAAAGTTGCCCTTAATAGCCTTGTGAGAAGGACACTGGTGGCCTACCAGCGTACTTTTATTAACAACGGAGATATTGTAGTAATGGAGGGCCGGGATATAGGCACAGTAGTCTTTCCCGAGGCGGATATAAAATTTTTTCTCGACGCCGACTCCAGGGTGCGCGCCAGGAGACGCCAGAGGCAGGGCAGCCGTAAAAAGAAGACCGTGGAAATCGAAAAAAACCTTGCCAGGCGTGACCGTCAGGACATGAAACGCAAGGATTCTCCCCTTGAGCAGGCCCCTGACGCCATATACGTTGATACCACCAACAGTGATATAGGCGAGGTTGTCAACCTTTTATTGACCCATATTAAAAAAAGACTTCCGCCTCTGTAGCGCGCCCCTTTTTACTACAGGGAAAGTGTCTGATAGCAGAAGGAAAATCTCTTGAAATTAGTTTGCACTTTGTCTCACGCTATGCTATCTTTTTATAAATAAAATATATCGGGGGTACTAAACTTAATGCTTGACTTAAGCGACAAGGACGAGAAAGTCACGGAAGAGACGGATTTCGAACGTATGTTCGAGACCCAGATGAAAGAGTTCAAAGAAGGCGATGTAGTAAACGGCACAGTTGTTGAGATTTCAGGAGACGCCGTTGTTGTAGATATAGGGTACAAGTCCGAGGGCGTTGTCTCGGCAAAGGAGTTTCCAATAATCGACGGGAACCCTGCCATAGCGGTTGGTGATGAGATAAAGGTCCTCATCGAACGCCGCGAGGACGAGAACGGTTTTGTGGTCCTCTCCAAGACCAGGGCCGACCAGCTGAAACTCTGGGATACCATTGTAGACGCCTGCGATAACAACACGCTGGTAGAAGGTACTATAACCAACAGGGTAAAGGGCGGCTTCTATGTGAACATAGGAGGTCTTAACGCATTTCTGCCCGGCTCGCAGGTAGACCTTAAACCCGTTAGAAACCCCGATGGCCTTATCGGGCAGACCTTTTCCTTCAACATATTAAAGTACAACAAGCGCAAGAGCAATATCATCGTATCGCGCCGCGCTATCCTCGAAGAAGAACGGGAGATCCTCAGAAAGGTTACCTTCGAGAAACTCGAGGAAGGGGCTGTTCTTGACGGTATAGTAAAGAACATCACCGACTACGGGGCCTTTGTAGACCTTGGAGGCATAGACGGCCTTGTCCACCTTACTGATATGTCCTGGGGCAAGGTATCTCATCCTACGCAGTTCCTGAAAATCGGAGATACCATTAAAGTAAAGGTGCTCCGCTTTGACAGGGAAGATAATAAGATATCCCTTGGCATGAAGCAGACAAAGCCCGACCCCTGGGAAACAGTCTCCGAGAGGTACCCTGTTGGTTCACAGGCCACGGGACGTGTTGTAAACATTACTGACTACGGCGCCTTTGTGGAGCTTGAGGAAGGTTTTGAGGGCCTTGTCCATATCTCGCAGATGTCCTGGACAAAGATAAGGCACCCCTCGCAGAAGCTAAAGGTAGACGATGAGGTTACGGTTCAGGTACTTAACGTAGACCAGGCCAACAGGCGCATATCCCTTGGCATCAAGCAGGTTGAGCCAAACCCCTGGGACGGCGTGGCCGAACGTTACCCCAAGGGCACAAGGGTAAAGGGCCTTGTAAAGAACATTACTGATTTTGGAATTTTCCTTGGTGTGGAGGACGGCATAGACGGCCTTGTCCATATCTCGGACCTCTCCTGGACCAAGGTGAAGCACCCATCGGAGCTTTTTAGAAAAGGTCAGGAGGCCGAGGCCGTAGTACTGCACATTGACAGCGTTAACAGGCGCTTTTCACTCTCCACCAAGCTCCTTGAGAAAAACCCCTGGGAGGGTGTGGAAGAGAGATACAAGCCCGGCACCATAGTAGAGGGTAAGATTACGGGTATAGCCGATTTTGGCGCCTTTGTTCTCCTTGAAGAGAGTCTTGAGGGACTCATTCATGTCTCTGAGATAAGCAGGGGCAGTTCCGGTGACCTTGATATCAGTGTAGGCGATACAGTCCTCGTTGAGGTCCTGAATGTGGATTCAAGAGACAATAAGATAGGTCTCTGCCTGAAAGAGATAAAGGCCCGCAAGGGCGAGGAAGTCCTGGCCAAGGTCATAGCAGAGGTCGAGGCGGAAGCCGCGCCTGA
>JBHHUW010000089.1:0-3529 GCA_046753945.1 Thermodesulfobacteriota bacterium | reverse complement strand
ACCCTCCTCTCGGAACGCATTACAAGGAGCCTTGCCCCGGCAAGCACAATAAAGCTGAAGATAAAGAGTATAAGGGCCAGCAGATAAAGCGATGATAGATAAATATCCGTATCGGCCTCGGTAAACTCATTGGCAAGGGTAACGGTAATAGTAGAGACCATATCAAGTAGAGACCATGATATCTTATGTGCGCCGCCAAGGACAAAGGCAACGGCCATGGTCTCGCCAACGGCCCTGCCAAGAGAGAGGATAATCCCGCCGAGAACGCTTATT
The DNA here is from genome assembly GCA_046753945.1 of Thermodesulfobacteriota bacterium. GTDB lineage: Bacteria > Desulfobacterota > GWC2-55-46 > GWC2-55-46 > JADFVP01 > JAJRZX01. Next base: position 3,256 of record JBHHUW010000089.1, on the reverse strand, counting down.
TTTGCATTAGGTATTACAACGTTCCTTATGACCTCCCACTTTGTGGCCCCAAGGCCGTAGGCCGATTCCTTTACAACAGAGGGGGTGAGATTAAATGCGTCCCTTGAAATGCTGGCCGTAAAAGGGATAATCATAATAGCCAGTATTATGGAGGCCGTAAGTATATCAATACCAAGGGGCGTGCCTTCAAGAAGTATACTGAATAAAGGCAGTTGGCCAAGGGTAGACTGCAGTGCCGGCTCCACGTAATCGGCCATTATGGGCGCCAGGGTAAATAGCCCCCACATACCGTAGACTATGCTCGGTATGGCGGCAAGAAGCTCTATGGCGGCCCCTGCCGGGCCCTTGAAAAAGTTGGGCGATAACTCAGATATGAAGACGGCTATACCTATGGCCACAGGCACGGCCATTATCATTGCAAGGAACGTTATGAGTATGGTGCCAAAGAGGGCCGTGGCAGCGCCAAAGACCTCACGCACCGGGTCCCAGTCAGTTGAGAAGAGAAAACCAAAGAACCCGAACTTGCCTATGGCAAGGGAAGACTCCAGGAATAGGGTATAAAAAATACCGATAATCAAGGCGATTATCGATAAGGAGGCAGCTCCGGTCAGGAGGTATACAAACATTCCGGCTATGTCTTTACTGTTCTTCTGTGACACGTTAATCCCTGTGGCAACATAAACTACGAGGCAAAATATTAGAACAACAGACTTCTTAATATAAAATTCCGGGGACGGCTTAGATTATTACATAACCGTCCCCGGAATCAACTAAAAATACATCTATTTTGCCCCGGGCGTGGTTTTACTCAGTATAGCCCCCCGCTCTTCCAATATGCCCTTATCTCTGCCTTGAGCGAAGCCGGGAGGGGGACATAGACGAGGTTCGTGGCAGTCTCGTCGCCGTTATCAAAGGCCCAGTCATAGAACTTCACTACCTTTTTGTTGGTCTCCTTCTTCTCCTTTGCAAGAAGTATGAAGGTGGCTCCGGCTATGGGCCAGGCGTCTTTGCCGGGCGCGTTGACGAGCCAGAGATAAAAGTCATCTGCGGCGTTGAAGTTGCCGGAGGCCGCGGCTGCCTTGAAGGTATCAAAGCTGGGCTCCACGTAGCTGCCTGAGGCATTTTTAAGCTTCACATAGTTGAGGTTATTCTGTTTCGCGTAGGCAAACTCCACATAACCGATGGAGCCGTTCACCTTCTTGACATAGTTGGCCACACCCTCATTACCCTTTCCGCCTATGCCCACAGGCCACTTCACGGCCTTTCCGGCCCCTACCTTGTCTTTCCACTCCTTGCATACCCCGGCCATGTACGAGGTAAATATGGCTGTGGTTCCGGAGCCGTCAGAACGCCTTACTACGGTTATTTTCTTATTGGGGAGCTTGACGCCTTTATTAAGACCTGTTATCGCCTCATCGTTCCAGTTGGTGACCTCACCGAGGAAGACTTTGCAGAGGGTGGCCGAATCAAGCTTCACAGCGCCCTTTTTAACGCCCTTCATATTAATGACCGGCACTACGCCCCCTATGACTGCTGGAAACTGCAGAAGATTATCTTTCTTAAGCCTGGCCGGTTTAAGGGGGGCGTCGGAGGCTCCAAACTCCACGGTCCTGCTCGCTATCTGCCTCTGCCCGCCGCCTGAGCCGATGGACTGGTAATTGAGCCTTACACCGGTATCCTTGTTGTATTGGTATCCCCAGGCAGAGTAGACCGGGTATGGAAAGGAGGCCCCGGCGCCGTTTAGCATCTCACCGGCATTAGCCGCTCCGGTGATGCTGAAGATCCCTACTGCCACAATAGACAATCCTGTAATCAACAAACTTTTCATTTTCTCTCCTTCGTATTTTTGCTAACCATCTGATTTATTCAGAGTATCCTTCTATATTGCTTCTTTATTTTTCATCCGCCGCGTCTCTTCGGCAGTTTTTTTGTAAGGGGGGAGTCACCCCCCCCGGAGGAAGATCCCGCCCCGGTCAACCGTCCCGGGCGGTATTTACGGGAAAGGATCGGGCTTCCCCGTAAACCCCTCTAAAGGCCCGTTAAAATACGAACTGGGCCTGAACAAAGACCTCATTCTCGTCTTTACCATCTATGCCATCAAGGTTCTCGCCTATCCTGTAAGTGACCTGTGCCTTCAAATTATGTCCCTTTACAAAGTAGTTGGCCCCAATAGAGGTGCGTTTCCACTTCTTGGCGTAGTTATCGGCGTCCTGGCGCTGAAACCCGGCCACAAGCTCGAGCCTCTTGGCCAGCACCATGTATCCGCCCTCAATGGCTATGTTCTGAAGTGTGGTCGAGCCGTTCTGATAGAGGCCGCCTGTAGCGGTTCTGTCAACTGTCTCGGCGTTGAAGCTGTTGAACTCGGCGTCTACGGAGGCGCCCTGGAAGCGTGCTGCCGCGCTTACCTCAAAACCCACGACACTCTCTACATCGAACTTCTTACCGCTGCTCGTATCAAAGCCGGAGGCATTGGTGTATGTGTTGTTGTCGTCGTCGTTCTGCCAGACAAAGCTGGCGAGGTTTACAACGGCCTTAAGTCCGCCTTTGCCGAGGTCGCCCTGGCTCATTTTGAGATGCCCAAAGGGATGGTAGCTTACACGGGCGCCGGCCATGTAACCCTCGTTAAAGTCCGCGTTCCTGTTAACAGGAGTATCAAAGTCCAGTTTCTTGGAATCAGGGTCAACGCTCGCTATGGCGGCAGAGAACCCGTATGTGAGCTTCTTATCAAGGAAAGCGCCTGTCAGATGGAGCCCGGCGTTCCTCTCAGGAGAGCCGTAGTTATGGTCACCTGCAAAGGTCCTCTCTACAAGCTGCTGTTTCTTGGAAGAGGTAAGGTCCTCCTGAGAAAAACGGAAGTAGGCGTTACCAAACTCTATCTTTATGTTATGTGGGCCGGAGTATCCTATGTAGGCGTCTTTTATGGCCATCTCGTTATCGCCTACGGCATCTCCCATGTCCCACTGAAACTTGCCCTTCCAGTTCTTTAACACCGAGCCCTCTATAAAAGGACGAAGACGCCTGAAGAATATCTTGTCCTCACCAGCGGGGTCCGATGTGGCGGTCTTGCTGTTCATGTAGTGATACTGGAGCTGAATCCTGCCGCCTATCTTAACGTATTTGTCACCGTCTTTGTATACGGTTATGCCTGAGGCATGGGCATTATTCAGAGCACCGGCAAAAAGGATGGCCAGAGCCATTAAAAATGCAGAAACACCTGCAAAGACCATTTTAGTCCTAACCTGTTCTCTTTTCATCT
>JBHHUW010000088.1:0-3624 GCA_046753945.1 Thermodesulfobacteriota bacterium | reverse complement strand
AAGAGGCACGTATCATACATCACCAGCCGCGATGAATATGACAACATGAGGCCCATGAAAAAATATTTTTTCTGCAATTTTGACGACGTTTGCTCGGCCATACGAAAAACAGTATGGGAGAAGATCCCATACGTGAAGACAGATTTTGGCGAAGACCTCGTCTGGTCAAAAAAAGCCCTTGAGGCCGGCTTCAAGATAGTCTATGAACCAGGGGCGCGCGTAGTGCATTCTCACTCAAGGTCCCTTGGCTATGAGTACAAGAGGACACGCCTCTGCCACAGGAGGCTAAATGAAATTTTCGGGGTAAGGACCGTGCCTACATGGAGACGCCTTCTGCGTTACGCACTGAGATCAACGGGTAGAGACATGGTCTATATCTTAAGGGAAGAGCCTTCTGCCGTTGGAAAACTTTTTTTCATATTACGCGCCCCCTGTGCATGTTTTTTAAACCTCTACGCCCAGTACAGAGGGGCCGAAGACGCCATAAGGGGACGAAGTCTCAAAAATATTCGGGGAGTCTGAGATGCGAGTAGCCCTTGTCATACACGGTTTTCCTCCCGCCAACATGGCCGGTTCAGAGGTCTATACATATAACCTTGCCGTAGAGCTTAATAAGCATCACGAGGTCTTTGTCTTTCACAGGGTGGCAGACCCTGAGAGGCCCGAGTACGATCTGGAAAAGTCAGAGTACATGGGGCTCCATATCACCACCATAAACAATAATTTCAAGAACTGCTCCGAGTTCAAGGATACTTACTATAACGAAACCATAGCAGAAAAGTTCGGTGAGTTTCTTGACGAGGTCTCTCCCCATGTAGTCCATTTTCACCACCTGACGTGCCTCTCCACCACCTGCGTGGAAGAGGTCAAAAAAAGAAATATCCCCGTTGTCTACACGCTCCACGACTTCTGGCTCATCTGCCAGCGCGGCCAGCTCATTACGCGTGAACTCGCCATCTGCGACGGCCCCTCTGACGAGGCCTGCGCAGAATGCCTTGCCTCGCAGCTTGCCATGGGCGAGCGGGCCGGAAAAGCGGCATCAAAGCTCAAAAAAAACATACCCTCCTTTAAGGGAAGTCTTGCCGTAAAAGAACTCATGAGAAAGGCCTTTCTCTTCTCCAGAAAGACCCTGCAAAAGGAAGGTAAGAGCGGAGCGGAGAAGATAAGAGAGCGGACAGAGCACATCCGAGAGGTCTGCTCGCAGGTCGATACCTTCATCGCGCCCTCAAAGTTCCTCAGGGGAAAATACCTGGATTTTGGCATACCAGGAGAAAAAATAATCTACTCTGATTATGGTTTTGACAAGAGCCTCTTTGAGGGTATAAAGCGAAAAAAATCAAAAAAAATACGCTTTGGCTACATAGGCTCATGGATACCCTCCAAGGGCGTCCATGTACTCATAAAGGCCTTTAACAGGGTAGCGGCAGATTGCGGCGCCGAGCTCATCATATACGGTGAGCAGACCGCCTTCCACGGCTACAGAGATTATGATAAAAATCTAACGGAACTTGTAAAGAACGAGTCCATCAGCCTTCCCGGGTCCTATGAGAACAAGGATGTAGGCAGAATCCTCTCTGGGATAGATGTCCTCGTAGTGCCCTCCATCTGGTACGAGAACTCGCCGCTAACCATACACGAAGCCTACCTTGCCGGCGTCCCGGTAATAGCCTCTGACATAGGCGGCATGGCAGAGTACGTACGCGAGGGCTCCGGGGGACTTAACTTCAAGGCAGGCGACGACGAGGACCTTTACAGGGTAATTCAGGAGATAATAGATAACCCCGGGCTCCTCGATGAAATGCGAAAAAACCTTCCCCCTGTAAAGTCCATAGCCGAGGACGCAGGGGTGATTCTGGAAATATACACAGAGCTTACGAGCCCGGCCATGACAGAGGGGTATGACTTTATACGAAATGTATTTCACGCAAAGGTCGATAGAGAAGGCAAGGGTTTTACAGAGACCCCCTACTCCTCATACAAACAAAGAGACATGGTTAACGTATCAACGTTCAAGGTCAATGGCCAGGAGCGCCGCGTCCTCTTCGCCCACCCCATCATCTGCGTGGGCGATACCTCCACCATAGTCTCATTCAGGGGGCTCAGACCTGCTAAAGGCGAGACCCTGGATTTTGGCATCGGCATAAACGAGGAGGCATGGGGCAAACCCGGCGATGGTGTGGAGTTCGAGGTGCTGGTTCGTCATGAAAAGAACCTCACCTCCATCTACAAAAAATACATAGACCCCAAGGCCAATGAGACTGATAGAAAATGGTTTGACGAGAGCCTCCGGCTCGAAGCCTTTGCTGGTAAAACTTTAGAAGTCCTCTTCAGGACATCGGCAGGCCCGCGCAACGACCCGGAGTATGACTGGGCCGGGTGGAGCGCCCCTTCTATTGTTAAGGGCAAGGAGATTCGATACGACTTTCTAAATGAACTAAACAAGGCCTTTATAATCCGCCCTGAAAAAGAAGACCCCAAAAGAGAGGATATCTTTTATCTTGGCGATGACGCCCGTCAGGTCTTGTCCCTGGACAAGGGCAGTGAGTTCGTATTCAGCGGCGTTCCGGTCCCCGAAGGCGGCAGGCTCAAGATGGGAGTAGGAGTGCGCGGCGGGCCAAAAGGGCTCCGGCTAAAAGGAGGGCTTGAGATAGATGTAGTCTGTGGCAATAAGACCGAGACCATTTTCTCAAGAAACGCCCTTGCCTCCTTCAGTAAGAGGCTCACAAAAAACGCCTGGCATGACGTTGAGCTCGACCTCAAGGGTTATGGCGCAAAGACACTTGACTTTCACTTCAGGAACAAGAGCGGTAAGGTCATGGGGCTGGGCCCCCTTGAGATAGTCTCAAAAAAGAAGAAAAAACTTAATCGCCAGAGCATCTCACACACCAACGTCCTTATAATCAGCCTTGACGCCGTACGGGCTGACCACATGGGCTTTATGGGTAATAAGGCCATAAAGACCCCCTGCCTGGACCGCATGGCAGGCGAAGGTGCGGTATTCAAAAAACACTTTGCCCAATCCCATATAACCATACCATCTCATATATCCATGCTGACCTCGAAATTTCCAAGGACAATAAAGACCATGGATAACTACCAGTACAACCTTCCCGTGCTTGAGACCATAGCCGGTAGGCTTGCCAGAGAGGGATACCAGAGCAGCGCCGTCGTAAGCACGACACTACTTAACCCCCAGTGGTGCAAGGGCCTGGAACGAGGCTTTACAGATTACTTTCCGGTGATGGGCATGGAGCGGGGGGGCTCACAGAGCATAAATATCCTTAAAGACTGGATTAGTGAGAATAGTGAAAAACCATTCTTCTCCTTCCTGCACCTCTTTGACGCCCATTTTCCCTACCAGGCGCCAAAACCCTTTCATGGGATGTATCCACCCGCAGGCGACTCAAGCGCCGTAAAATCCGTAGAGCTTCACGCGCAGACAAAGGGCTGGCTTACGAGAAAAGGCATCTCTACCGTGGACATACCCATCTCCGAGTACAAAGCCGAGATAACTTATCTTGATTATGAGCTGAACCGTCTCTTCACTCACATGGAGGCCCTTGGGGTGCTGGACAATACCCTTATCATGATAACTGCGGACCACGGCGAGTATCTCGGCGAGCG
>JBHHUW010000087.1:0-3898 GCA_046753945.1 Thermodesulfobacteriota bacterium | reverse complement strand
CCCTCACAACGGTCTTTACATTGCCGCGCACGTTAAAATCACCTGTAACCTCAAGTTCCCTGGGTTTGAGCAGCTCTGCAAGGTCCTTGAAAATCCTGTTGGTTACAGCCTCGTGGGAAATGGCAACGTCGCGGTAGGAGTTGAGATAGAGTTTTAATGAGCGGAGCTCCACAAGGGACTCATCGGGCGTGTACTCCACCCTGATGCAGGCAAAGTCAGGGTATCCCGAACGGGGACAGATGCAGGTGAACTCCGGAAAGCTTATCTCAACCTTATAGTCTCTCTCAGAGTCGGAGTTCTTCCATGCCTCAAGTTTAATCTCTGCTATCTTTTTTTCTCCGTATTTCTTCGCGCTTTTCATGGCAGAATCTTACCAGTTAAGTCTCCATCTGTAAAGGCCGCCAAAGATGTGGAGATTGTTAATTCAATTAATGACAAAAAATATTTCTTAGTCATGGATTTAACTGTATAATATTACACTGTTTAAGACTTGCAAGAGCGGGCTCTGCAATCACTCAGGACTGCGCCTGAGAAGGCTCACCATGGCAGCGGCATTGAGCAGGCATCCAGAGCGTGAAAAAAACCTGAAAAATCCCCGGCAGAGCGGACGCCGGAAGAGTAGTCTCCAAATATTAATGCAAAGGCACACGTTGAAAAACGTCCATAACCCGGCTCTTCTTGAAAGCCGCAAGGCCCCGCTCATTATCCTCGCCCTCTTAACCGGGGCCGCGGCCTTCCTTGTATATATCGGGGCATTTAATAACGGCTTTGTAACCTGGGACGACATCGCCTATGTCGTAAAGAACGAGCATATCCGCTCCCTGGACTGGGACTTCCTCAAGTGGGCCTTTACGGGCACTATCCAGTCAAACTACCACCCCCTTACCATGATATCGCTTGCCATTGAGTACGCCGCCTTCGGCCTTAATCCAAAGGGTTATCATATTGGAAGCGCGGTCTGGCACTCCATAGATACAATTCTCGTCTTCTTGCTCGCTCTGCGCCTCCACGGGCCGCTCCGTGAGACGCTCGCGCGTAAAAAAGCGCTTACCACGGCCCTCATTACCGCCCTGCTCTTTGGACTGCACCCCATGCATGTAGAGTCCGTGGCATGGATCTCGGAGAGAAAGGACGTATTATCGGCATTCTTCTTCCTCCTTGCCATACTCACTTACCTTGGGTACGCAGAGTCCCCGCGCAAAGGCCTCTACTACTGCCTTACGCTCTTCTTTTTTATTCTCGCCCTCTTAAGTAAACCCATGGCCGTCACACTGCCGCTGGTCCTCTTACTGCTGGATTACTACCCGCTCAAGAGAGACGATATGGGGCGGAGGTGGGCAAAAATTATTATTGAAAAAATCCCCTTCTTCGTACTCTCAATGGTCTCGGCAATTGTTACGCTCTGGGCTCAGAATAAGGGCGGCGCCATACAGGGCCTTGAGGATTACAGCAACATGGAGCGTCTTGTCATACCCATCCGGGCCTATGCCTTTTATCTATATAAGCTAATCCTTCCAACCGGGCTTTCCCCCATATACCCCATGCCCCTTGACTCCGGTTTTTTCACCGCTACCACGCTAATATCTCTATTGACGCTTCTCATTATCACCGCCATCTCTTTACAGGCGGCGCGAAAGGGCAAACCTATTTATCTTGTAGCCTGGCTCTATTACATTATTACCCTGCTGCCCGTTATAGGGATAATAAAGGTAGGCGGACAGGCCGTCGCCGATAGATACACCTATCTTCCAACGCTCTCAATCTTTATCCTCGCGGGCTCCTTCTGCGCTTCACTCTGGGATAGAGAAAAAAAGCCCGGCCTGAGGATCCTTGTCTTCTGCATCGCAGGTCTCCTGCTCCTTGCCTTCACGTTCAAAACTACACGCCAGATAAAGGTATGGAAAGACTCCCTTACCTTCTGGTCGCATATCATAAAAGCATTCCCGGAGCGTGTGCCCATCGCCTATCACAAACGTGGAACAGCCTACGCCAAGGCAGGGGCCTTTGGACTCGCCGAAGAGGACTTTACTCTGGCCATAAAGCTCCAGACAGGTAAAGACTTTCCATATTTCAGCAGGGCATTGGCGCGCTCCGCGCAGGGGAACCTCACCGGGGCCATAGCTGACTTTTCGAGTCTCCTTGAGATAGACCGGGGCTACACGAGGGTATACTTTGAACGTGGCCTTTTATACGAGAGAAGAGGCCAGTACAGGCTGGCCGTAAAGGACATGGAAAAGGCCCTGGAACTACAGCCTGATCTTACGCAGGCATACGTCATACTGGCCCGCCTCTACGGTAGGCTCGGCGAGAAAGATTTAGAGAAAAAAAACCGGGATTTAGCCGATAGGTTTTTTAGATAATAGCGGGATTCAGGGAGCACATGGAACGTATGAAATTGCCGCAGCCCTTGCAGACAAATAATAATACCGCCCCGTGGAGAGAGAGACTCCTGCCCATTATCCCGGTGCTTGCGGCCCTTATTCTCTTCTTGCCCGTTCTTGGCAACGGCTTTGTCAACTGGGACGACCCTGCCTATGTTTATGAGAACCTCCATATCCGAAGCATTGATATCAAGTGGCTGCTTACCAGCGTAGTAGGCTCAAACTATCACCCCCTCACCATGCTCTCACACAGCCTTGACTACGCCATTTTTGGCTCAAATCCGGCGGGGCACCATTTTTCGAGCATCCTCCTTCATGGACTTAACTCCGGCCTTGTCTTTTTACTGGCAAAAACAATATTGTATAGAGCCGGCATGAACGGGGAAAATAACTGGGGGCTTAATCCCGCGGCCATGGCCGCGGCACTGCTCTTTGCCGTACATCCCCTCCATGTAGAGTCCGTGGCATGGGTCTCGGAAAGAAAAGACGTATTAACGGCATTCTTCTTTCTCCTGGCCATACTCACTTACATTAGATACAACGGAAGCACGCAAAAACACCTTTACTGGCTGACGCTCTTCTTCTTCCTTCTCGCCCTCTTAAGTAAACCCATGGCCGTCACACTGCCCGCGGTACTGCTACTGCTGGACTATTTTCCGCTTAAGAGAAAGCTCCGCAGCAAAATTTTTGTTGAAAAAATCCCCTTCTTCGCGCTCTCCATTGTCTGGGGGATAATTACGCTCCTTACGCAAAAATCAGGGGGAGCCGTAACACTTATTGAGACTTATCCTCTGCATACACGGATCATAGTCACCGTCAAGGGATATATCTTCTATCTATACAAATTGGCCATGCCAGTTTCGCTGGCTCCCTACTATCCGCTGCCGCTAAGCCCCGGCCTTGGAGAGCCTGTCTTTCTCCTATCGCTGGCCTTCTTTGTAATTATCAGTCTTATCTGCCTTTTCTTCGCGATGCGCGGCATGCGGGCCCTGCCCACGCTCTGGGGCTACTACATCTTAACCCTGCTCCCCGTAATAGGCCTCGTGCAGGTTGGGTCCCAGGCCGCGGCGGACCGGTACAGCTACCTTCCTACACTGGGCTTTTTTATACTGGCAGGCACGGTCCCGGGTTATCTATATAAGAGGGCCGGAAGCCTGAAGACACTTGCCCTCTGCATCACGGGAATTGCCATTGCGCTTCTGGCCCTGAAAACCACTACCACCATACCAGTCTGGAAAGACTCCATAACGCTATGGTCCCATGAGATAGATTTTCTAAAATCTCACAGAAACGATGACCGCCTCGCCTCCACCATAGCCCTGTACAACAGGGCAAAGGCCTATGAACTTCAGGCAAGACACAACGAGGCCATAAAAGACTACGGCCGGGTCATGGCCATTAACCCCTCCTACATAGAGGCCTACATAAACAGGGGTGTAATATACGGAAAGACCAATCGCTACAGGGAGGCCATAGGGGATTTTTCCGTTGCCCTCAGTATTGACCCATACTCACAG
>JBHHUW010000086.1:0-3955 GCA_046753945.1 Thermodesulfobacteriota bacterium | reverse complement strand
GCGAAGCTGCGGACACCATATGTCACGGTAGTTGCCGAGTCCGGGAAAAAATCACCTTTCAAGGTCCTTGTATCATGCATCTTGAGCCTGCGGACAAAGGACGAGGTCACAAAGGCCGCCTCGGAGAGGCTCTTTGCCATTGCCGCCACTCCCGGGGAACTGGCCGCCCTTGATGAGGACGTAATTGCAGAGGCCATATACCCGGCGGGTTTTTATAAGACAAAGGCAAAGACGCTTCAGGAGATAGCAGGGGTTCTAAGGGACAGGTATTCCTCAGAGGTTCCTGATACCATAGATGAGTTATTGAAACTTCGCGGTGTTGGCCGCAAGACCGCTAACCTTGTAGTAACCCTGGGGTACGGCAGGCCCGGCATCTGCGTGGATACACATGTCCACAGGATCGTGAACCGCTGGGGCCTTGTCTCAACTAAGACCCCTGATAAGACGGAGTTCGCCCTGAGAAAAATCCTCCCGGAGATGTACTGGATAGGTATTAACGACCTTCTTGTAACCTATGGCCAGAATATCTGCAGGCCCGCTTCTCCTTTTTGCAGCCGGTGTGCCATATCAGGGTTCTGTGAGCAAAGGGGGGTTGTAAAGAGAAGATAAGGCTTGAGTTTACGCCCCGTTACGGGTATTATTAAATTAAAGTCATCCATGAAAGGCAGAAAAATTTTTCTTAGGAGGCTCTTATGGATCCCAGGGTATTGATATACGGCAAGGATACCTGACCTTACACAACGGCCGCCCGTGAGGATTACGGCAAGAAAGGGTATGAAGTAGAGTATATTAACGTTAAGGCATCTTCCGAGAATATGGAGAGGATGCTGGCAGTTACCGGGGGCAAGAGAGACGTTCCTGTAATAGTTGAAGAGAAGCAGGTTACTGTGGGGTTTGGCGGTACGTGAGGGGTTTAATCCGGCCTGCGGTCGCAGGTCAATAATAGTAAGGTGGGAGCAGAGTGTAGACTAAGAGTCACCGGGCTTATTCCCCCGCTGGTTTTCTTTGTCCTCCTTTCTTTTTTCCAGCGGGGCGAGGATGTATCTTTAGTGGTTGAGAGATTTTTCCCATTCAGGTTTTCTTTGCCCCACTTTCTTTTTTCCAAAAGAAAGTGGGGGGTTTTAATTAAAAAATAATGAGGAGAAAGTAATTGGAGAAGACGCTATCCATTATCAAGCCAGACGGAGTTAAGAAGAATATCATAGGCGAGGTTATCTCAAGGTTTGAGAAAAAAGGTCTCAAGGTTCTCGCCATGCGCATGCTCAGCCTTACAAAAGAGGGGGCCTGCGGTTTTTACGCGGTGCACAGGGAGCGGCCCTTCTTCGGGGAGCTTACGGATTTTATGTCCTCAGGCCCTGTTGTGGTCATGGTCCTTGGCGGCGAGGATGCCATAAAGAAGGTTCGTACCATTATGGGCGCCACCAACCCTGCTGATGCGGACCCCGGCACCATCAGGAAGGATTTTGCAGATTCCATTGATAATAATATTGTCCACGGCTCAGACGCGCCCGAGAGCGCCGTTTGTGAGATAAACTACTTCTTTAACTGTCTGGATATATGCGAGGGATAAGGAACGGTTATGGAGACTGTTGAGAGGATAAAGGAGCATTATCACTTTACTGTGGAGGATGGCAATAACCTCCTTCAGTTAAGGCCGCTCCTTGATAAGTACATCGATGAATTTGTCTCGGCCTTCTATCACCATATAAAGGAGTTCCAGGGCGTCGATAAGTACCTCAAGGACGAGGCCGCGGTAAAGAGGCATCAGGCCGCCCTCAGGCTGTGGTACAAGAACCTCTTCGCAGGTGATTACGGTCCTGATTATATAAAGGGTCTTGAGAAGGTGGGCATGGCCCACGTCAAGATAGAGCTGCCGGCCCACTTTGTCAACGCGGCCTTTCACTTTGTAAAGGATTTTGTCTCTGCAAAGATATACGATGAGGTCAAGGACAGCACCCGGTGTTTTATACTGCAGCGCGCCGCCGTTAAGCTCCTTGAGATAAACCTCGATGTATTCACGTCCTCCTTTATAAAGGAGGAGAAGAAGTTCTTTCTCTCAAAAAAGGTGGAGAGCGGTCTGGTGCAGGCGGCCAACCGCTTCAGTCACGGGCTGAACCTTGTCCTTGTCATCGGCCTCGTAGCCATAGGCATCATGGTCATCGTGCTCTTTGGTTTTGACATGGCCGAGGTCTTTCATGGCAATATTGAGGAGGGACTGCTCCGGACCCTTGGAACACTGCTTATGCTCTGGGTGGTTATCGAGCTCATGGACACGGAGATACGACACCTTAAGCACGGCGGGTTTGAGGTAAAGGTCTTTGTAAGCGTGGCCCTTGTGGCCGTAATCAGGGACCTCCTTATTGTCACGCTCAAGCACCATGAGGGTGTGCAGACCTTTCTCACCCTTATCGCGGCCGTGGCCGTGCTTGGCGGCGTGTACTGGCTTATCTCGAAGACAGAGAAACATTAGCCCCCTTTACTTCCCTGCTATTCAAGAGTGCGCCCCTTTGCGGCGGCCTTTCAAGCCGTTTTATAAAACTATGGTGAATCTGAGAGATATTACATACGAGGACTTTCTAAGCCTTGCCGCCTCTATTGGAGAAAAACCGTACCGCGCGGGCCAGCTCTACAGGTGGGTCTATGCCCGGGGGGTCTCTTCCATTGATGATATGACCGACCTCTCGCTGGCGCTCCGCGAGAGGCTCAAGGAGAGTTACCGTATCGGCGGCCCCTCTCTTGTAGAGACATTTTCTTCAGAAGACGGCACAATCAAGCTCCTATTCAAGCTCCATGACGGGCAGATGATTCACTCCGTTATCATGCCCGATGGCGAGAGGGCCACAGTATGCGTATCCACGCAGGTGGGATGCGCGCTTGGCTGCGGTTTTTGCCTTACGGGCACGGGAGGGTACGAGAGAAATCTCACTCTCTCGGAGATGGCCGGGCAGGTCTTATCGGCAAGAGAGATACTGGGTGAGGGGCGCTATATTACAAATATCGTCTTTATGGGCATGGGCGAGCCGCTCCTTAATCTCGATACCCTTCTAAAGTTCATAAATATCCTTACAGACCCGGCTGGTTTTGCCTTATCTCATAACAGGATTACAGTATCAACGGCTGGCATAACGCCGGCCCTGGAGAGGCTCGGCACGGAGACCAATGTGAACCTCGCTGTTTCTCTTAACGCGGCTACGGATTCGCTGAGGTCCGAGCTTATGCCTGTTAACAGGAAGTACCCTCTCGGCACACTTTTGGAGGGCTTGAGGTCATACCCGCTACGCGGCAAAAAACACCTAACCATTGAGTACGTGCTTCTTGGCGGAGTTAATGACGGAGCTACGGACGCAAGAGGGCTTATCAAGCTTCTGGCAGGTCTAAAGTGCAAGATTAACCTCATACCGTTTAACCCTTTCAGGGGCGCCACATTTAAGAGGCCCCACGAGGAGGCGGTTGAGAGGTTCCGAGATATCCTCATAAGGTCAGGTTATATGGCTGTGGTAAGAAAGAGCCGGGGAGAGGATATTGGCGCGGCCTGCGGACAGCTCAAGGCCAAGGAGATTGCCCCGGAGGGGGAAGAAAAAAGCCTTGAAGGAGAGGGTTGTTAGTGTTAAAAGTACGGGGCAGATTTAAACTAAAGACGGCTCTTCTAAGTCTGGAGTTTATTTAAGAGGCCGCGGCCTCTCTATGAGTCAGACTTTATATTGAGGGCCATGAAGGGTGAAGGATGAAGAGTAAAATTTTTTATACAACTGGAGTTTTAATCTATGTCAGATAAGGTGATAGGCGTAATAGGCGGAAGCGGTCTCTACAGTATGGATGCCCTTCAGGATGTAAGGTCTGTTAAGGTAACGACCCCTTTTGGCGAGCCCTCGGACGAGTATGTAACGGGAAGGCTCGGAGATGTAAAGATGGTCTTTCTTCCCCGTCATGGCCGGGAGCACAAGCTCCTTCCCTC
>JBHHUW010000085.1:0-4349 GCA_046753945.1 Thermodesulfobacteriota bacterium | reverse complement strand
ACATGGACTTTATCTTGTACTGCTCTTCCCTGGTCTCGGGAAAAAAGTGATAGCGCTCATCAGTGCTTACATCCTCAATGAGAAGGGGTTCACGGTTTTTGAGCGCCGTACCGGTGATGCCCTCGCCGCTTTTCAGCCTTGCCACGCCCACGGCATCCTGGCTTAGCCCGAAAGTCCCCTCAAGGACAAGACTACCCTCCTCCCAGAGGTATATGGAGCATATATCAACGCCTATCCTGTGGGCCGTCTTTTCCGCCACGGTCTTCAGGACATCCTTGATATCATAATCAGACGAAGCGAGCATGCTCAGTTCCTCAAGGGTTATTATCTCCTTCTTCTCTCTATTGGCACGCTCGGCCTCGAAAAAGAACTTTCCGGTCTCATCAAAGACCAGTGGCATCATGTTCTGCTTTGACAAATGGGGGTTTATGGTCTTGGACGCCGCCGAGGCAGTCTTGTACTCGGAGTAGCCGCACGAACACGTTGACTTTATCCTGTAGTCATCCACCTTTACAAAATTCATCTTCTTGCCGCATTTTCTGCACCTTATTACGGATTCCATCTTTTCTCCATTTTAGTATCACTCAGAGATCTTAATACCGCTTATGCTAATAACTACCTTATTGCCCTCTGCGCCCCGCCTTGAACCCAGCGGCATCAAGAAGCCTCTCTGCGGCAAATCCATGGCCCCTCTCTTACTATCCCTCAGAGGGCTCAGCCCGGCAGGGGAAGGCTCAACCTAATGACACGACCAGGCTCGCTATCAATCTTTACAGGTTTGCCGTCAAAGACAAGGGTAGCCCCGGCTGCGTTACCTATTACAAGGTTCACGCCCTCCTTCAAGAGCCACTGCCTGGCTTCGCCTTCCTTGAAGAGAACCTCAAAAGGCTCTTTATTATCAATAGTGAACTTCATCCAGACTTCATCGGTGGCAATTACCTTCAGCACGTGCCCGGGCGGAGACGCCTCTACTGCCGGTTCCCCGGTCACAGCTTCAGCCGCAGGTTTTCGAGCCTCAGGCGCGGCCACTGGTTTCCCGGTCTCCGGCAGAGCAGCAGGTGCGGCGTTCTCTGCCCTGGAGGCTGAGACAGGCTCCGGTGTATCAGATAACCCTTTTTCCAGCTCTCCCTGCTGGTCTGAACCGCTAAGGAGATAAAAGACTACTATTATAATAATGCCAATGATTACAAGGGCAGCCACCATCTGCTTCGAGCTCATTGATACGGCCTTTATTACAGGCCCCTTATCCTCTACGGGAGCCGGGGTCTCCTCTTCAGGGGTATCATCCTTTATAAAAAGCTCGTAGCGCAGGACCAGGTCCGTCTCGTCAAGGCCCATATACTTGCAGCAGGCCCTTATGTAGCCCTTGACAAAGGCCCGCTGAGGCAGGGACTCAAAGTCGTCGGCCTCAAGGGCCAGAAGGTTCTTTTCAGGTATCCGCGTAGCCTCATGAACGTCCTTAATAGAAAAGCCCCTCAGTTCCCTCTCCCTCTTGATGCAGGTGCCAGGACTCTCCATACCCTTGTCATCTCCATGAGAAAATGTAATTGAAAGCGGCATCACTAAAAGGGGCCTTTTCCCCCTCCCTCACACAAAAAATTCATAAAAATTCTACAGCTTATTGCAAGGCCAGAGGACAGTCTCTGAAAAAGCGTATACTACCAAAAAAACTGTCTGTAAACCTCATTTACAAGTACGCTTCCTCTCCATCCCGCCAAAGTCCTTGGAGGGCCTCTTACTACTTTAAGAGCTCCAGATAGTCTCTGGCGGAGTTTGCTCTACTGCTTCCGGGCGCAAGTTCAACTACCTTTTCAAAGGCCTGCAAGGCCTCCTTTTTCTCACCTTGTTTCACAAGGACAACGCCAAGCCTGTAGTAGGGCTCCATGTACTCTACTCGAAGCTCCAGGGCTTTACGGTATGTGGCAACGGCATCATCGGCTCTATGAAGCCTCTCAAGAGCAAGGCCCTTATTGTAATAGGCAACGGCCATGCCCGGCTTCATGGCCACGGCCTTTTCAAGGTGCTCTACGCTACTCTTGTAATCACCCTTATTGTAATAAGCAAGCCCCATGTTAAAGTATGCCGTCTCCGGGGTCTTATAGTAAATGTTCTTCAGCGCAAGGCCGCACTCCTTTATAACCCCGTCCCAGTCATTCTTTTTTTTATATAATGAAGCAAGCCCTATATGGCCCTCGGAGAACATGGGGTCCAGGGTTACGGCCTTTTGCATCTGCTCCATGGCCTCAGTATCAAGGTCCCGCGCTGAGTAGGCAAAACCCAGCATAAGATAATAGGACGGCTCCTCGGGGTATATTGTAATGGCCCTTGTGAATTCCTTCAGGGCATCGGCAATATTACCGGACTTGTAGTACTCGTTGCCCAGCCTGTAGTGCACATAGGAACTCTCCTTGAGCTTATCCATTTTTTTTTGATGGGCGCAGCCGGAGACAATAAGAAGAAAGGCAAGGAGGACTAAAGAAACCGGCCCCAGAGCAGTATGAGTAAAGATTTTTTTTGTATAGGGAAATATCGCCATCTTTAAAGATATCTTCACTAAGAGGCCAAAGGCCGATAACATCTAAGCCTACGCCCGAAGGGACACATTACCGCAGGTGCAAAAACAGATAGCAGGAGGCCTTTTTTCTAAGCCCACATACTTATAAATTATCATATATCCCCGAAATGGGTCAACTTCTTAAACTCCATATAGCGCGAACGTATTTCTTCCTGCTCAAGAGAGCCAAGCCTCTCAAGGCTGAAGGCCTCTACGTTAAAAGAAGCCATGACACTGCCGAAGATAATGGCCCTTCTCAGGTTCTCATCAGAGAGGTCTCCCGTATTAGAGAGATAACCCATAAAACCACCGGCAAAGCTGTCACCGGCCCCTGTGGGGTCAAAAATCTCCTCAAGGGGATAGGCCGGGGCGGAGAATATAAAAGAAGAGCTGAACATAACTGCGCCGTACTCACCCCTCTTGACTATAAGGGTACGGGGCCCCAGGGCCATTATCTTTTTCGCGGCCTTCACAAGGCTTGCCTCACCGGCAAGCTCTCTTGCCTCACCCTCGTTTATAACGCATATCTCTACCTTGCCGAGGAGTTTCCTGAGGGCGTCGGGTTTGTTCTCTATCCAGAGGTTCATCGTATCGCAGGCAACGAGTTTTGGCCTGCGCACCTGCTCCAGGACCTTCATCTGCAGCTCGGGGTCTATATTGGCGAGAAAGAGAAAAGGCGAGTCACCGTGGCCCCGGGGAATCTCGGGGCTAAAATCGGAAAACACGTTAAGCTCCGTCTCAAGTGTATGGGCCTGGTTAAGGTCGTACTCATAGTACCCCTTCCAGCGAAATGTCCTGCCTGGCACCCTCTTAAGAGCCGAGACGTCTATACCACGGCCCTTCAGCGTCTCTATGTGCTCATCTGGAAAATCCTCGCCCACAACGGCCACGAGCTTCACATCGCAGAAGTAGCTCGCTGCCGTGGAAAAATACGTTGCCGAGCCGCCGAGCACCTCGGAGACCTCGCCAAAAGGTGTCTTTATACTGTCAAAGGCTACAGAACCAACTACAAGTATGCTCATAACTGCCCACTCCTTTCAAATTCCCCCCTTAGCATGGGGCCGGGGCTAAAGATATTTTCCAAGTATTATCGAGAGGTCTTCTCTCGTCTTCTCCGGTATGGCATCTCTTTGCGTTACGGCGGCGTACTGCATGGCGCTGCCACAGCCGCAAGCGCGTTCCTCAAAGGTGCTTCCCTTGACGGCCCCAAGGATAATCTCACGGGCCATGGCCACATTCTTGCTGATGGTCTCAAGTATCATCTCTACGGTAACGGATTCCTCTTCCTCGTGCCAGCAGTCGTAATCCGTTGAGAGGGCTATGGTGGCGTAGCATATCTCCGCCTCTCTTGCGAGCTTGGCCTCGGGAATATTGGTCATGCCTATGACGTCTACGCCCCAGGACCTGTATATCTTTGATTCAGCCCGTGTGGAGAACTGCGGCCCCTCTATACAGAGGTATGTGCCGCCCTTGTGAACCGTGGCCCCGGCCCCAAGAGCCGCATCATAGAGAACCTGGCTCAGGTCCGGGCAGACAGGATCGCCAAACTCCACGTGACCGGCCACGCCGGAACCTAAAAACGTAGAGGCCCTTGACTTTGTACGGTCAAAGAACTGATCAACTATAACCATGTCTCCGGGATGTATCTTCGCTTTCATGGAGCCCACGGCAGAGACGGATATTATCCATTCCACGCCCAGTTTTTTCATCCCGTATATATTTGCCCTGTAATTAATCTCCGAGGGAAGGAGCTTGTGCTCCCGGCCATGACGGGGAAGAAAGACCATCTTTACAT
>JBHHUW010000084.1:0-4445 GCA_046753945.1 Thermodesulfobacteriota bacterium | reverse complement strand
CTTGTAATGGAGAGGAGGCTCTTAAAAGATATTAAGTTCAACGCAGATAGGGTTATTGATACAAGCTCTTACAATGTCCATCAGTTAAGAGACGTTATCCGTGAGTACTGCCTGGAGACTGTGACACGCAGTACGCTCACGGTTAACCTTGTCTCCTTCGGCTTTCGGTACGGCATACCCGCCGAGGCTGACCTGCTCTTTGACGTCAGGTTCATGCCTAACCCCTTTTTCGTCGAGTCACTGCGAAACCTTGACGGCAGGGAGAGCAAGGTAAGAGATTATGTGCTTGCAAACCCGGTTGCCGCAGAGTTTCTTGAAAAACTCAGAGGCATGCTTTCCTATCTTCTGCCTCTATACTGGAAAGAGGGAAAGTCATACCTTACCGTGGCCATTGGATGCACCGGAGGCAAGCACCGCTCCGTGGCAATAGCCGACGCCGTGGCAGGCACGCTCAAGACGGATCTTACAACGCTGCGGCAGAAGTATCGTGATATTGATAAAACCTGAAGATTAAAGAGAGGTCCTATGATAGGCGCTGTTATTATAACTCACGGTGATGTTGGCAGGGCGCTCCTTGACTCGGCCAGGGCGATAAAGGGCGGGATGGAGAAGATTAAACCCGTCAGCGTCGCTGACTATAATGAAGTGGGGGATCTCAGGGGGAGGCTCCTTGGAGCCGTAAGCGAGGTAGACGGCGGCAGCGGCGTTATGGTCTTTACAGACCTCTTTGGCGGCACCCCTACTAATATCGCCATGTCCATTCTCGAGGATAGAGATGTAGAGATTATGACAGGTGTGAACCTGCCGGTGCTTATCAAGTTTGATTCCTGCAGAGACGGCAGGACGCTTAGAGAGGTGGCCTCGTTTCTTGAGGATTATGGAAAAAAGAGCATGGCCATTGCCGGAGATATGCTGCGGTCCAAGTAGCCCTCCTTCCAGACCCCGGCCCTGGAGTTTTCTACCGCGCCGATGGCGGTGTGGAAGAGCGAGGAGCAATTACTTATGATAAGTTTTGTAAGGGTAGACGACAGGCTGCTTCACGGGCAGGTTATCCATGCCTGGGTGCCCTTTACAGGGGCTGATATGCTTGTTGTTGTTACCGAGAGTAGCTCCCGTGCTTTTATTGAAAAAGAGCTCACGGCCATAGCCGGTGAGAGCGGCTGTGAGGTTGCGGCCCTCACTCTCGGCGAGGCCGCCGCCTTTTTAAAGGACGCGGCCCTTGATGAACGCAGGGTAATGGTCATCTTTTCTTCTATAGGAGAGGCTTTTAGGAGCTATGAGATGGGTCTTGATTTTACGGCCTTGAATATAGGTAATGTCCACCACACCGTCTACAAGAAAAAACTCTCATCCTCTGCCATGATAACAGAGGATGAGGAGAGAGAGCTTGAGAAAATGAGCGCATCCGGTGTTGCCATAGATGTAAGGGCTGTTCCGGAACCAAAGGCAGTGCACGTCTAATTTTATGGAAAAGACTTTTCTTATAAAGAATAAGCTGGGGCTTCATGCCAGGGCTTCATCTTTTTTCGTACAGATGGCAAATCGTTTTGAGTCTGAGATTTTCGTAACAAAGGACGGTCAGGAGGTTAACGGCAAGAGTATCCTCGGTGTCCTTATGCTGGCGGCCCCTATGGGTGCGGAGATAACGCTTCGGGTGGAGGGCAATGACGCCGCCGAGGCCATAGAGGCCCTTGGAGAGCTTATTAATGACCGTTTTGGTGAGGAATAATGGCAAGGCTTAGAAGACATGCGGACTTTATAAAGGGAATCGGCGTCTCTCCCGGTATAGTTATCTCCAGGGCCTATGTAATAAAGAAGGGTATGGAGGGCGAGGCCCAGTACTGCCATCTCACCGGCGAAGACAGCCTTCAGGAGACAGAGCGCCTTAAGAAGGCCCTTGAGGACAGCAGGGCTCAGCTCCAGCGCGTCAGGGCCAAGATGGAGTCCGATGGCAGGGAAAAAGAGCATATCCAGATAATAGACGCCCATCTTATGATGATGCAGGATAATATGCTCATCGGCGATACTATAAAGATTATAGAGCAAGAGAGGATAAACGCGGAGTGGGCCCTGAAGAAAATCCTTAAGAGGCTCATGGACCATTTTAACGGCGTTGATGATGATTATCTCCGGGAGAGGAGCTACGACTTTGAGCACATAGTGAGCAGAATAATCTCCAACCTCAGCGGCAGGCACGAGGATTACTCCCTTGCCACCATGAGGGAGCCTGCCATTGTTGTTGCCCATAACCTCTCGCCTGCCGATACCGCGCAGATGTCCAAGGATATGGTCCTTGGTTTTATCACCGACCTTGGCGGCAAGACCTCTCATACGGCCATCATGGCAAGGGCCCTTGAGATACCCGCAATCGTTGGCCTGGAGACCGCTACCATAAAGATTAATACAGATGATACGATTATTATAGACGGTAATACAGGCACGGTTGTAATAAATCCGCCAGAGAGTGTCATCGAGGTCTACAGGAAAAAGCAGGAGAGGTACGCGGACTTTGACAGGGACCTGCACCATTACCGGAATCTTCCCTGTGAGACCATGGATGGACGCAGTATATCGATACGGGGCAACATGGAGCTCATCGATGACGTCACTGCCCTTAAAGACCATGGGGCCGAGGGCATAGGGCTTTACAGGACGGAGTTCCTTTATATGAACCGCAGGGACCTGCCCACTGAGGAGGAGCACTTCAGGGCCTACTCCGAGGTGGCCAGGAAGGTCTTTCCCCATCCTGTAATAATCCGCACCCTTGATATTGGAGGCGATAAGGAGCTGCCGGGCCTCAATCCGTCAGAGGAGCCTAATCCGGCTCTGGGGCTTCGGGCCATCAGGTTATGCCTCAGTCACAGGGATGTCTTCAAGGCGCAGCTTAAAGGAATACTCAGGAGTTCCGCCGAAGGTAATGTAAAGATAATGTTTCCCATGATTTCGGGTGTGGGCGAGCTCCGCATGGCCAAGGCTATCCTTGATGAGGCAAAGGCCGAGTTGGAGCACGAAGAAGTACCCTTTAATTCAGAAATAGAGATAGGCATTATGATTGAGGTGCCGGCGGCTGCCGTCATAGCCGATCTACTCGTGCAGGAGGTGGATTTCATATCAATAGGGACTAACGACCTTCTGCAGTATTCTCTTGCCATTGACAGGTCTAACGAGCACGTGGCCTATCTTTACGAGCCCTATCATCCCGCTGTCCTGCGTATTATCAAAAGTGTGGCTGATGCCGCTATAAAGGCCGGTATTGATGTGGGGGTCTGCGGAGAGATGGCCGGAGAGCCCGAGTATGCCATGATACTTCTTGGTTTTGGTATTCAGACGCTTAGCATGAACGCCATATCCATACTGAAGGTCAAGAGGCTCATGCGTTCCATTAATTACTCAATGGCCAGGGATATATGCGATGAGATAAGCGCCTTTGCCACCTCTATTGAGGTGGAGAAGCATGTGAACGAGAGACTGCCTGATTTCTACAGCGAAGAGTTCTCACGTTAGTAAGCGCTATTTTCATTCCTGAAAGCTTGCCTGAAAATTTTCACTTTAGAGGTTTCGGATGCCTCCTCTCTTGAGTCAGGGCAAGGGTTTTTGTCCGGTTATTCCTGCCGTGATTTTACCGGACCCTGATTTGTTTTTTGGAGTGAGTTTTTATCCATGAATTTATTTGACAAGAATAGAAAATGAGTAGATAATAACAGCCTTTAGTCAATTGAAGCTCAAAAGGAGATTGTACATGGAATACAGAGAATATCTTTTTACATCAGAATCCGTAACAGAGGGCCATCCTGATAAGGTGGCGGACCAGGTCTCGGATGCCGTGCTTGACGCGCTGCTGGCTGAAGACCCGAACAGCAGAGTGGCTTGCGAGACCATGGTTACTACAGGCGTGGTCATCATAGCCGGCGAGATCACTACCACGGCGAGGATAGACTATCAGGACATCGTTCGAGAGGCCATAAAGGAAATCGGCTACACTGACGCCAGTATGGGCTTTGATTATAAGACCTGCGCCGTTATGGTAAGCCTTGACAGGCAGTCTCCTGATATTGCCATGGGAGTAGACAGCGGCTCTGAAAAAGAGCAGGGCGCCGGAGACCAGGGCCTTATGTTCGGTTATTCCTGCGACCATACTCCTGAGCTCATGCCCATGCCCATAATGCTATCGCATAAAGTATCGTCAAGGCTCGCCCAGGCGAGAAAGACGAAGGAGCTTGATTTTTTAAGGCCCGACGGCAAGAGTCAGGTTACGGTAAAGTATTTTGACGGTAAACCCACCACTGTGGATACGGTGGTAGTTTCCAGCCAGCACAGCCCTGATGTAAGCGCGGCAGACCTTACCGAGGGTATTATAGAAGAGGTAATAAAGAAGGCCATCCCCGCAGACCTCCTTACTCCCGAGACAAAGTACCTCATCAACCCCACGGGCCAGTTCATCATCG
>JBHHUW010000083.1:0-4477 GCA_046753945.1 Thermodesulfobacteriota bacterium | reverse complement strand
CGGGGGCCCTCTCTATGGAGTAACGGGTAATCACACCATCTTTATCTTTTGAGTGCGAGACTATAAACTCTGCGGCACGCCGTGCCGCCGCTATCCAATCCTCCCTCTTAAAGACTTCTCCCGCCTTTACAAGGGCGCTGATCACAAGGCCGTTCCAGGCAGTTATAATCTTATCATCTCTCATGGGTCTCTTTCTCTTCTGCCGCTCCGCAAAGAGGTCCTCCTTCATGGCCCGCAGCTCTTCGGACTCCGGAACTCCGGCCTCCTTTGATGCCGGGTCTATCCTCAGGGTATTGGAGCCCTCGAAATTACCGGCAGTGGTCATGGAAAAATATCCGGCGAAAACCTCGCCCCTCTCTTCGCCGAGAATCTTCTTAACCTCCTCTACGCTCCAGAGATAACAAGTCCCCTCCCTGCCATCAACATCAGCGTCCTCGGCAGCGTAAAAGCCCCCCTCAGGACCCTGCATATCACGGAGAAGATACCCCACGCTCTCCTCCACCACGGCCCTGTAGGCCTCTGCCTCCTTTATCTCATAGGCGCGGGCATAGACCTCGATAAGAAGGGCGTTATCATAGAGCATCTTCTCAAAATGAGGCACAGACCAGGCCTCGTCAACAGTGTAGCGGTGAAAACCGCCTCCAATATGGTCATATAAACCGCCCCCTGCCATGGCGTCAAGGGTACTCAAAGCCATGGAAGAGGCCTCTTCCTTACCAGTCCTGCTGTAGTGGGCAAGGAGAAATTTCAGGAACATGGCATGAGGAAACTTCATTCCCATACCAAAACCCCCGTGCTGGCTATCAAAAAGCTCAGATACCCTCTCATAGGCCCTCTCAACAAGGGCCTCATCAGCCTCCAAGACCTTGCCTTGCTCGGTAAGGGCCTTCGTAAGCGACTCCTGAAGCTCGGAGATGCGGCCCTTATTCTCATAGTAGACCTGGCTCACGTTCTCAAGGACGCTCTTAAAGGACGGCATTCCATGAGAGTCCTCAGGGGGAAAATAAGTCCCCCCGTAAAAGGGCGTACCCTCCGGGGAGATAAAGACATTAAGTGGCCAGCCGCCCTGGCCGGTAATGGCCTGCACGGCCTTCATGTAAAGACTGTCCACATGAGGATGCTCTTCTCTATCTACCTTTACAGGAATAAAGAGCTCATTCATGAGGCGCGCCGTCTCCGCGTCCTCAAAAGACTCTCTCTCCATGACGTGACACCAGTGGCACGTAGAGTACCCGATGCTCACAAGAAGGGGCTTATCCTCTTTTTTCGCGCGCTCAAAAATATCCTCAGACCATGACGACCAGTTAACGGGATTTTCGGAGTGCTGCTGAAGATAGGGGCTCTTCTCCGCCCCAAGCTTATTGCCCTGACTGACCTTTTTGTCCATAACCATCACCTCCCTCTTACTTTCTTTTGGAAAAAAGAAACCAAGACAAAGAAAACCAAATTGGGAAAAATCTCCCTACCTTTAAATATAAATCATCGCCCCGCTTGGCGAAAAAAATTAACCTTTCTACAAGTATAGCATCTTTTTACCCCGCCAAAGCATGTTCAGGTGTATAATATAAAAAAACCATAAAAAAAAGAGAGGTCTGCCATGAAAAAAGTTCTAATGCCGCTGGCACCTGGTTTTGAGGAGATTGAGGCCCTTGCGGTAGTGGATATCCTTCGGAGAGCCGGGGCCGAGGTCGTAACTGCAGGCACAGTAGATGGCCCTATACAAGGGCGAAACGCCATAAAGGTCCTTGCAGACAAGGCCCTTGACGAGGCCCTTACAGAAGGCTTTGATGTGATAGTCCTGCCCGGAGGGGCAGATGGCACAAATCACCTGAAAGAAGACGCACGTATCATAAAGGCCCTTCATGGCTTTTCCTCCCAAGGAAAAATCATCGCCGCCATATGCGCGGCCCCTACTGTGCTCTCTGCCGCAGGGCTAACAGAGGGCAGACGCATTACAAGCCACCCCGGGGTGCGGACCGAGCTCGCCAGGGAAAAAATATCAGATGAGCGTGTTGTTATTGACGGGAATATTGTGACAAGTCAGGGGCCGGGTACGGCGATGGAATTCGCCTTCTGCCTTGTTACCATGCTCTTTGGCGAGAAAAAGGCCCAAGAGGTAAACTCCGGCGTCCTTGCACGTCTCTAACTCTCTCAGTGCTCCCGCCTGGTCCAGCCGGGAAGCTGGCAGAACTCGGCGCTCACATCACGGCTGCAGACGCGGCGTATTATCCACTTCATGGAAGTAGGGGCCACGAATGTCGTCACAAAGGCCATGAGGATAAGGGCCGAGAACTGATCGCCCGTAAGCAGGGGTTCTGTTATCTTTCCGGCCGCAGTGAGCTCTCCGCTTAGTTTCAGGGCAACGGCGGCGACGATAAGCTCAACGGCTCCCCTGCCGTTCATGCCAAAACCAACGATGGTAGCCTCTGATTTACCCAGCCCCGATACATACCCGCCAAGTGCGCAGCCAAGGACCTTGCCCACCATGGCGATTATCGTTATGATAACGGCCAGTATTATAAAAGAGAGACTCCATCTAAGGTCAAGGTGAAAAGAGAGGGAGACAAAGAATATAGGCGCCAGAAAACCGTAGCTCAAGACGTAAAAATTATTGCTCACACGCTCAAGAATTACTCTGTCCTTCACCTCTTTACGCACGAACAGGCCTGCCACAAAGGCCCCTATTATAATATGAAGCCCCGCCACTACGGCGAGGTAGCCCATGACCATGGCCGCAAGGAGGGAGAAGGTAAAGCTCTTTGCGCCGCTTAGATCAAGGCGCCCCACGATCTTTGGAAAGACATAGTGAGTTATTACGATGGATGCGGTGAAAAAGCCCACTACCTTCAGTAATACAATAAGTATGAGGAGAGGGCTGATGGAGCCTGTGCCGGCAAGGCCAAGGAGAATCGAGAGGGTAATAAGGGCCAGGATATCGTCGGCAATGGCGGCCCCGATAATAATGTGTCCCAGCTTCGTCCTGTGCACGTTCATATCATGAAGTATGCGGGCCTGCACGGCAAGGGAGGTTACAGAGAGCCCCATGCCTATGAAGAGGGCCTGATACATGGTGCCGCCGAAGGCAAGGCCTACGAGGACGCCGAGGACAAAGGGCAGGACAAAACCGCCTGTGGCCACAAAAAGGGCCGGCCATTTATGCTCAAGAAGCTCCTTTGGGTCCATCTCAAGACCGGAGTAGAACATGAGAAAAAATATCCCGAACTCGGCCATAAGCTCAAGGGGCTCTGTGGTGGAGACAAGCCCCAGAAGTGTGGGGCCAAGTATAAGACCTGCAAGGAGCTCGCCGAGAATAACGGGAAAACCAAAACGCACGAAGACCGTGCCCATGAACCAGGCCACGGTAAGTATGAGTATCAGATTTATGATAAGCCCTTCAGTAATCATATTCGCCTTTTTGCCTTAAAATAATCAGAAAGAGCGCCTGAAGCCCATAGCTGAGAATAAAACCCCCTTCGGGGGCTCAATCAAATAACCCCTTCTGCACTGCTCTTCTTACATGTTTTTTTGGAGGAGGGGCAAAAGTCTTTTCAAGAGAATCACCAAGCTCGGCTATAAAGGGTGAGGGCCTGGTCTCTACCACTTCACCAAAAAACCTTCTCTTTTTTGCCCCAAGGAGCACCACCTCCTCGCTTGCCCGCGTAAGCCCCACGTAAAAGAGCCTCCGCTCCTCTTCAAGAGAGCTGTCTTTTCTCCCAAGCGGTAAGAGGCCATCCTCCAGACCTGCGATAAAAACGGTCTTGAACTCAAGGCCCTTGGACGCGTGCAGGGTCATGAGGTTTACCTTGTCTGCCTTTATTTGAGGCACATCGTTATCACCAAGGGCTCTTGCCTCGGCGATAAAGGCGGGAAGGTTTTTTTCGGCTCCGGCCCCGGCCTCGCCGTACTTTATTGCAAGCCATAAGAGCAGTTCCCTCAACCCCTCGCAGAGTCCTGCGGCATCGCTCTCTCTTTCTATAAGGCCGGCAACTGTGAGCCCCCCTTCATGGCTTTGGCTCTGCAGGCGCTCAAGAAACTCCTCAATCTCCGGCCCCGGCGGAGTGACCAGATGGTATGGCAGGCCTGAAGACCTGAAGGCCTTCACAAGGCTTTTCGCTGAACTCCTTGTGCGATAGAGTACGGCAAAATCCGAGAAACGTGCCGCCCTGCTCCCATCTCCTGCCGTAAGGCTCCTCAGGCCGCCCATCTTGGCCTCTATATCTTTTATTATACACGAATTTATGCCTGCCTCGTTACCACACTCCACATAACCCACTCTGCCGCCCGGCCTCTTCGGGGCCGGGGTTAAATCAAACCGTTTCTTATTCTGCATTATAAGGGACTGCGAGGCTCTGACAATATTGGAGGCAGAGCGGTAGTTCACGGCCAGGTGTTTCACCACGGCGCCGGGCCAATCGTCCTTAAAGCGCAGGAAAAAATCAAGGGATGCCCCGCGAAAGGAATAAATGGCCTGATCAGG
>JBHHUW010000082.1:0-4540 GCA_046753945.1 Thermodesulfobacteriota bacterium | reverse complement strand
AGATACGTTTGAGGCAGAAGAAACTGCTGCCCCTGAATTGGAGACCCCTGATGTATCTCATCTGGAAGATGGGACCTCCTTTGATATAGAACCCCTGGAGGAAGAAGAGGAAGCCCCCTTTGATATAGAACCGGTACTGGAAGATGAACCGGCAGCCGAGGCCGGGGTTCTGAACGATGACGAGCCCCTTGATGAGTTCGAGACCTTTGCTGAGGAAGATATTTTTGAGGACGAAGACAGACCTCTGGACTTGGAAACTCCCGCAGAGCTTGAGAGGGACGATGAGCCTCAAGAGGCCGTTGAGCCAATAGAAATATACACCGAGCCCGAGCTTGAGGAGGCCATTCAGAACCTTGCCAGAAGCAGCTCCGCAGGTGACGTCTACGAGACCTATGAAGAGCTGAAGACAGGTTTTGAGAAGCAGTTAAGCGCTGAAGACGCGGGAACGCACTTTAACCTCGGCAAGGAATATCTGGAGATGGAGCTCTTCAAGGAGGCCTCAAGGGAGTTTAAAATTGCCTTGAAGGACAAGAATCTTGGTCTTGACTGCTACATAAACCTCGCCGCCTGCGCCATCTCCGAGGCCAGTTACGAGGAGGCCATAATTTATTACCTGAAGGTCTTGAAGGCCTTTAATGGTTCTGATGCCAAGAGAAAGGGTTTTCTCTACGACCTTGCCACGGCCTATGATGCCTCAGGTCAGGAGAGAGAGGCAGAGGCGATCTTTAACTCAATATACGAGGGAGACCCCAGGTTCAGGGATGTGGCTAAAAAGATTAAAAAGTCCAGGACCAAAAAGATGTCTATACCTCTTAATGACTCTATCATCGAGGTGGAACTGCTGTGAGTCCATCACCGCCGCGGCCTAAAAATGTATCTTCTGAAAAGGGCCCCCATGGGCCCCTTTTTTTTGAAGGGTTTTCTCTACTTCGAGAAGAGACCTCTCTTGTTGCTGTTGCCGGTCTTGCCCGCAAGAGGGGGCTGCGTACCTGCCTTGTGGGCGGTGTGGTAAGAAATATTCTGCTTAATGAGCGCCTGCCCAATGACTTTGATTTTCTATGCGAGGGCCAGACAGGCGACTTTGCCGCTGAGGTGGCAAAAATCCTTGGCGGCGCCGCCTTTATCCTCAATAAGAAAAACGGCCTTTACAGGGTTGTGGTAAAAGAGGAGCATAGGGTACTTACCCTGGATTTTCTGCCTCTGCGTTTTCCACGCATCGAAGATGACCTCCTGCAGAGGGATTTTATAATTAATGCCATGGCCCTCCCCCTGGAGGCACTATTTGGCGAGGGTTTTTCCACTGCCTCTCTTATCGACCCTCTCGGCGGCCTCCGAGACTCTGAAAAAAAGGTCCTTCGTCTCGTCTCAGAGAGGGCATTGGGAGAAGACCCGCTCCGGTGCCTGAGGGCGGTGCGTCTAAGTGAGAGGTACGGGCTCAGTATAGACAAAGATACACGAGCGCAGATTAGCGCGCAGGCCCATCTCATAGAGGAAAAACCAGTATCAAGAGAGAGGATAAGGGATGAGCTTTGCCTTATTTTTGAGGCCCCGGGCACAGCTTCGGCCATTGCCGGCCTCCTTGAACTTGGCCTTCTTGGTGTAAGCATGCCCTCACTAAGGCCGGGGGCAGGTTCCGGTTTTTTTCTTGAGACCACCAGTGTGCTTAAGACCCTTAAGGAGGCTGAACTCGTCATCAATGAGATAGAGGCCCGGGCTTTCCCATGCCGTGCACTTGAGATGAGGTCATGCCTTGAGGCCGGCAGAGAGGCGCCCTCTGCAACCGCTACCCTTAAGCTTGCCGCCTTTTTTTATGATATTGCCCTTGCCACCGGCGAGACCTCCGGCGTCCTGGACCGCCATCTCGTTAAGACCCGTCTGCCCGCCATATTAAAGGAGCTGCTCTTTGGCAATAAGACCGTGAGGGCTCTTAAGGGACTGCTCTTAGCCATGGAGAGGTTCTTGAATATGCCTCTGGAAATATGCCGGCACCCCGCTGTTATCTCTCTTTTCTTTGATAGGCTCATAGATGAGGCCGGCAGCGTGACGCCACTATTTTTAACCCTTGCCATGGCGGACTCAAGGCGACGGGGAGAGTCCCCTTCAAGCCACAGGCAAATTGCCATTGCGGCCATGACGGAGTTTTATTTTAATACATATATCTCCGCACCTCCTCCGCCCTTTTTTACCGGTGATGAGATAATAACTACCTTTAATCTACAGAAGGGTGAGAGAGTGGGCCTTGTGAAACTAATGATAGAAGAAGCCCTTCTTGCCGGTCTTGTAAGTGAGAGGGAGGAAGCCGTGGCATATATAAAAAAGCGGATTATAGAAAGATGGGGTTGACAAAAGTGTAAAAAAAACCTTTTATAAGGGTCTACTTAAGTTTGCGTGTAAATCAGAGAACAAAAGGAGAGAAGAGGTATGAGCGAGGATAATGGAGTGAAGGCAATCATCGAGACGTCCTACGGCGATATAGAGCTGCAGTTTTTTCCTGATTCCGCACCGGGACATGTAAAGAACTTTACTGATCTTGCAAGAGAAGGCTTTTACGACGGCACCATCTTTCACAGGGTAATACCCGGGTTTATGATTCAGGGCGGAGACCCCAATACCAGGGATGAGTCCAATAAAGGCTCCTACGGTATGGGCGGTCCCAACCATCAGGTAAAGGCCGAGTTCAACGAGAGGTCACACAAGAGGGGCATCCTCTCCATGGCCAGGAGTCAGGACCCCGATAGCGCAGGCTCACAGTTTTTTATCTGTGTAAAGGACTCCCCTTTTCTTGACAGGCAGTATACCGTATTCGGCGAGGTTACCTCGGGCATGGATGTAGCCGATAAGATCGTTAATCTGCCCCGTGATCCCAGAGATCTGCCCAATGAGAGAGTGGAGATGAAGATAAGGATAATAGACTGAATTCCCTTATTTTTACTTGAAAAAGAAATAAAAGTGTGGTAATTTTTCTTGATACGACTCATTAAGGTGTTAAGGTGGGCTAATGAGCCCACTTTTTCTTTTTGAGGAAAAGGCCTCAGAGGGGAAGGGTGCAGTTAAAGGGCGCGGCGCGGGCCGTGTTAAGAGGCGTAGTAAAAAGGTCTCAGAGGGAATACTCTCTCTGCTATGCATGGCCACGGGGCCTATTGACTTGCTATTAGTGGCGAGTGTCTGCAGCCCTGGATAAGGCATAGCCGCAAGTGGCTTGATATGAATGATATAAAGCAGAGCGATTCGCTCAGTGATAGGCTGGAGAAAGTGGCGGAGCCCGTTCTGGAAAGCTCTGGTCTTGAGCTTGTGGACCTTGTCTGCGTGACAGAGCATGGCCGTAATATACTCCGTCTCTTCATTGACAAGCCCGGCGGCGTTACAATAGACGACTGCGCAACCTTAAGCCGTGAGCTTGGAGCCGTCCTTGACGTTGAGGACCTCCTGCCGGGCAGATACTCCCTTGAGGTATCGTCACCGGGCCTTGAGAGGGTGATAAAGAAAGAGAAGGATTTTTTGAGGTTTACCGGCAGGCTGGTAAAGATAAAGACCTGCGAGCCCATTGACGGCAGAAGCCACTTCAAGGTTCGCCTCAAGGCAGTGCGCGACGGAGCCGTTGAGGTCATCGACGATATGGACAAAAGGTGGGCCATACCCATGGAGAACATCCAGAGGGCAAACCTTGTGGCCGAGTTTTAAGCCGGTTCTATGCCGGACATTACATGAATAAAGGAGCTGTATAAATGCCAGTTAATCTTGGCCATCTTATAGATCAGGTAGGTCGTGACAAGGGTATAGATAAAGACGTGCTTATAGAAGCCCTTGAGGCCGCCGTGATGAAGGCCGCGGAAAAACGTTTCGGGGCCAACAAGGAAATAGAGGCCCACTATCAGGAGGAGACAGGGGAGATAGAGCTCTTTCTCTTCAAGGACGTCGTAGAGACCGTTACCGACGAAGACCTTGAGATATCCCTGGAGGATGCCAAGGAGCTTGACCCTGAGAGTGTCCTTGGAGATGTGCTTGGCG
This sequence comes from Thermodesulfobacteriota bacterium, assembly GCA_046753945.1. Lineage (GTDB taxonomy): Bacteria > Desulfobacterota > GWC2-55-46 > GWC2-55-46 > JADFVP01 > JAJRZX01. The sequence continues at coordinate 532 of JBHHUW010000082.1, read as the reverse complement.
TAAAGCTGGATTCGAAAAAATTCGGACGCATTGACGCTCAGACGGCCAAGCAGATTATTATACAGAAGGTACGTGAGGCCGAGCGCAACGTGGTCTTCAAGGAGTTCAGCGATAAGAAGGGTGAAATAGTCTCCGGTGTTGTGCACCGCTTCGAGCGCGGTGATATAATAGTGGATATAGGCCGGACAGAGGCCTTTCTAAGCAAAAAAGAGCAGGTAAGACGCGAGGGATACAGGCAGGGCGACAGGATAAGGGGCCTTATCATAGATGTATGCAATGATGTGAAGGGTCCTCAGGTACTGCTAACAAGGGCCCAGTCTGCTTTCCTGATAAAACTCTTTCAGATGGAGGTCCCTGAGATATACGAGGGCATAGTAGAGATTAAAGGGGCGGCCCGTGAGCCCGGTGAGAGGGCCAAGATAGCCGTCATGTCCCATAACTCCGAGGTGGACCCTGTAGGGGCCTGCGTTGGCGTAAAGGGCTCAAGGGTGCAGGCCGTTGTGCAGGAGCTGAAGGGCGAGAAGATAGATAT
>JBHHUW010000081.1:0-4571 GCA_046753945.1 Thermodesulfobacteriota bacterium | reverse complement strand
GCCTCATACGTCCAGCACCACCCTTGCCTTCCATCCGTTTTCACTCCTCTCCAGCGTAAAGCGGTGCAAGGTAACGGCCTTTACGTCGGCGCGTAGAGAGTGTTTCTCTCTGTTTATGTGCTCGCCAGCAACTCTGGCCTTTAAGGAAAAACCATCTTCCACCTCATCGATGCAAAGGGACTCAACGCGAAGAAGCAGGCCGCGGGCGTCTTTTAGAAAGACCAGCTCACCCAGAAAATCATAGAGCAGCAGATCGAGCTCCGGGGCCTTAAGCTCAAAGTCAAGCCTCTCTTCAGGCTCTAACTCCGAAAGATCTTCCACCATGGCATTAGTGGTGGCCTCGGCGGCGGCCCGGAAGACGTCCACAAGGGAAGCGCCCTCGGCCTCAAAAGCTACGTCGGAGATGGCTATGTCATCAAGGTATCGGTAGGGCATGATTATAGGCTATCCTTTTATATTTCCTATGGGCAGAAGGCGCACCACGGGGCGGCTAAGCCCGGCAAGCTCCGTTGCCTCCACCACGGCGTCAATGTCCTTATAGGCCGCCCCGGCCTCTTCGGCGAGCCCACTGCTCGAAACGCTCCGTACATAGATGCCGCGCTTCTCCATCCCGCGCTTGAGACTCTCTCCCCTGAAAGTTTTTTTTGCCTTTCGCCTGCTCATGGTCCTGCCGCTGCCGTGTGCCGTGGTGTAAAAGGCCTCTCTTCCGCTCTCAAGCCCTGCCATAAGGTAAGACCCTGTCTCCATGCTTCCGCCTATTATCACGGGTTGACCTACAGCGGCATAACGCTCTGGCAGGCCGGCCATGCCCGGAGGGAATGCCCTTGTGGCGCCTTTCCTGTGCACAAGGACCTCCTTCTCCCTGCCCTCCACCATGTGAGTCTCCAGCTTTGCCGTATTATGGGTAACATCATAGACCATATGCATGCCAAGGTCCTCTGCGGATTTATTAAAGACATGGGAAAAAACCTCGCGCACCCGGTGCAGTATTACCTGCCTGTTGGCAAAGGCCATGTTCACGGCGCACTTCATGGCCGCGAAATAGTCCTGCCCCTCAGGGGAGGTAAAGGGCGCAGAGGCCAGCTCCCTGTCCAGGACTTTTATATTATATTTACGCTTCATGGCCGATAAAAAGACCTTCAGATAATCTGTTGCCACCTGATGGCCAAAACCACGGCTCCCGCAGTGGAACATCACCGCCACCTGGTCTGGTATGGTAAAACCAAAGGCCCGGGCCGCGGCCTCATCAAGGATATTTGCGCGGCGCGCCACCTGAATCTCGCAGTAATGGTTGCCTGAACCCAGTGTACCTATCTGGTTTATGCCCCTCTCTATGGCCTTCTCGCTTACCTTCGAGGCATCGGCGCCGCCAAAGCAGCCCCCTTCTTCGGTCATCTCAAGGTCTTCGGGCCAGGCATAGCCGTGATCAAGGCACCAGCGCGCGCCCTGGCAAAGCACCTTTCTGAATTCTTTCCTTGAGGGCCTTATAATACCGGCGCATCCAACGCCCGTAGGAATCCTCTCGAAGAGGGTGTCCACGAGCTCACGGAGACGCGGCCTCACCTCTTCGTAGGTTAGGTTTGTGCGAACAAGCCTCATGCCGCAGTTGATATCAAAACCAATACCCCCCGGAGAGATGACGCCTTTCTCGGGGTCCATGGCCGCCAGGCCGCCAATGGGAAAGCCATAACCCCAGTGCCCGTCTGGCATGCAGTAGGCGTATCTTATAATCCCGGGCAGGCAGGCCACGTTCGTAACCTGATCGATAACCCCCTCGTCCATCTCGGCTATGAGCTTTTCCGTAGCAAAGATACGGGCAGGCACGAGCATGCCTGCCTTGTAGGAGACAGGTATCTCCCAGATGGTATCTGAAATCCTCTTCAGGGCTCTTGGAAGGCTCATAAGCATCTCCATGTTTTTTTGCCCATGTGGTTTTTTAGACCTTATACATATATCTTAACATAAATAGAGAGGGGTCCTGCAAGCCTGGACTCTCACCACACCCCTTAAGGTCAACGGGCCACCATGGAGCCGCTCTGCTGAAAAGTCCGGGCATGGCCGGGAGGCTGCTTAATTGCAATTTTTATCAGAGTGATGTATCTTTAAAGTATAAGAACTGCACATAAAAAATCCGGCAATAGCAGTAAGGATTACACAGGACAAACTCTCCTCTCCTGCAGACTTTTCCCTAAGAGATGGGCAGGAGATTTAAATTACGAGGTCTGAGATGGGTAAGTTCGAGGTATGCATAAAGGGTACCAATTTTCGCATAAAGACCGACAAAAAAGTAAAGACAAAAAACTTTCACGCGGCAAGGGCCGTGGAGGCCAACAATCCATCAGAGGCCGTTCAGAAGGTAATGGCAGGGCTGAGGGAGGAACTTGGGGAGAGCGTGGCCAACTCCCCTTCTGAGCCTCCGTCAGTGGATGTAGTTGAGGTGAGCGAGGTTTACTACTTCCAGGACAACATGGTCGTTGAAAACCTTGAGAATAAGGTCCTGCCCTGTGAGGGTTTTGACTGGCAAGAGCTGGAAGAGCAGCCCGAGGTTCTCGGTAACCCCATGCGGCCCCTTGAAGGGAAACTGCCCTCACTCCGAGTGAGGCTGAAAAACAAGGACATCCACTATCATTCCCTGCTCATTCACTTTACAAACGGCCTATATCCCGTGGCAATATTTTTCATGCTCCTCGCGCTTCTCACAGGAAAGGACTCCTTCCGCCAGACATACTTCTATATCATAACGCTTGCCACTCTGAGCGTGCCTTTTTCCTACCTCACGGGAATCCTCCAGTGGAAGAAAAAATTTCAGTCCATGATGATAGAAATATTTTACACCAAGCTCAGATACGGTCTGCTGGTCTTCATCCTCGGGGCCATCGCCACAATCTGGAATTATTTCTCTCCGGAAATCCTGGCAAAGGGAAGCCTGCTAAGAGTGGTCTTTGTGCTGCTTAACCTTGCCATACTACCGCCCCTTATTTACCTCGGTCATCTTGGAGGGATCATCGTATATGAGGGGGTTGAAACCTGAAGGCTTGACAAAAAAAACTCAGCCTGTATACTTGACTTCATTATGTGTAAAGAGCTCAAGGGCATAGTATTTCTACATTCAGCCGCCATCTCAAGAGGATGGCTTTGTCGTTGTGCTGAACCCGGAGCCTTTATGTAATCTTTACTCAAGATAACGTTTTTATCAAAGGCCGCGGGTTTAAAACCTGCGGTTTTTTTTTGGAAAAAGAGAAGGAGGAAAACTTTAAAATGCAACGCTTAGTCGCATCAGGCTACTTCTTTGTCATCATCGCGGCGCTGGGCTTCTCATTCAAGTCCATCCTGGCAAAGTTCGCCTATGGATATGGTGTTGATGCAATGACGCTCATGCTCATGAGGGTCTCCATATCAGTGCCTCTTATCCTTATAACTCTCTTCTGGGTAGAGGGCCGCGGCGCCTTCAGGGTTACGGCAAAAGAGGTTCTGCTCCTGGCCTTCATGGGCATCGTGGGCCTCGGGTGCGCCATGCTCTTCTCCTTTTATTCACTGGAGCTCATTGACGCCTCGCTCTCAACCCTTGTGGTCTATACCTACCCGGCGTTGACCGTAGCGATGCTCCTCTTTTTCTACAAAGAAAAGGCCGGGCCGGGAAAGCTTATATCCCTGGCAATAACCTTTATGGGCCTTGTTATGGTAGTAAGGGCGGACCACTTTGATTTTCTGGCCCTTAATATCATGGGAGTTGTCTTTGCCCTCATCGCGGCCTTTAGTTTCGCAGTATATAACGTCCTAAGTGAAAAGGCGCTAAAGCACATCTCCCCCATACGTGTGACCGCGTACTGCATGGTATTTCTTGGGGGTTTTTTCGGACTGTTATTTCAGGGCGGGCCATATCCAGCCGACTTTACCGTATGGGGCCTGGCCGCGCTCCTTGCCATATTTTCAGGCTTTCTCCCTTTTATCCTCTTCCTCTACGGGATAAAACGCATAGGCGCGGCCAGGACCTCTATCGTCGGCTCCATCGGCCCTGTCTTTACCGTGCTATGGGCCTACATGCTCCTTGGCGAGCGCCTTGACACTGTCCAGCTATCTGGCATGGCCATGGTGGTGCTCGGTGTGATGACCCTTAAGCTTGCCGACCCACTAAGGCTGGCAGTCAAGAGCGGCGTGGTAAAAGAAGAGATGGTCATGCTGGGGCGGGAAGATGAGGGGTGACGGAAGAGGACTGTGAGAAAAAACCGGAGTAAGGCTGAGGGCAGGCAGGAAAAAACCCTGCCCTCTTTTTTTGGGCGGGTAAAAACCGCATAAAAAAATTACTTGAACTTGTCTTTAATAACGACCTCCTTAAGGGGGAGCTGCCCGGCCCGCGGCCAGGCCTCCTTTGTGGCCTTTCCTATGGCCACGAACATGGCGACGACATGGTCCGCTGGAAGGTTGATTAATTTACCGACTTTCTCAAAATCAAAACCATCCATTGGGCAAGAATCATAGCCCATGGACTTGGCGGTAAGCATTAGTGTCTGGGCGGCGATACCGCAGGACCGCATGGCCTCGTCTCTCTGCACCTGGTCCTTACCACGGTA
>JBHHUW010000080.1:0-4637 GCA_046753945.1 Thermodesulfobacteriota bacterium | reverse complement strand
AGGGCCGCACTGTATTTTTCAATGGCAAAGGGGTTTTTTACAAAGACCTTAAAATCCTTTAGCATCTCCTTGTCCTTCCCTGTTTTTTTCATGGCAAGAGCTATGAGGAGATAGCGCACCTTCACATCAAGGTCTTCCATCTTTTTGTCCTTAAAACCACCCGTCTCCAGTCCATTCCTGACAAAATCCTGAATCTGCTTTTTTTCGTCTTCACTTAAGAGGGTGGTAAAGACGTGCTTGCCCATGAGAGCCATCTGCAGTTCCAGAAGCTTTTTCCCTGTCTTTACAGGGCTGAGATAATCAAGAAAACCCATGCGTTAACCCTTAAAAAGTTTTTTAATTTAGTAGGGTGGCGCGGCCACCAATAGTGTTTTGTAGGCTGGGTGAAGTGAAGCCAAACACATCGAGATACTCCCCCTCAGGCGCTCTCAATAAAGATAAGGTTGGGGTCCTCAAGGTACTCCTTTACCCTCGCCAGAAACGTCGATGCCTCGATGCCGTCCACTACCCTGTGGTCAAAGGTAAGAGAGAGCGGCAGAATCCGGCGCGGCACTATGACGCCGTCCTTTACCCAGGGCCTCTCAGTAATGCGGCCGGTGCCAAGTATGGCAATATCAGGGTAGTTTATTATGGGCGTTGAGTACCTGCCGCCAAAGGAGCCGTAGTTTGTAATGGTAAAGCTGGAGCCCTTCAACTCGCCAAGTGTAATCTTTCTCTCCCGCGCCTTCTGGCTGAGCTCGCCCAGCTCGCCTGCAAGCTCCAGGATGGTTTTTTTATCCACGTCCCTGATGACGGCCACCATTAGCCCCTCGGTGGTGTCCACGGCTACGCCGACGTTAAAGTATTTTTTTATTATAATCCGGCTTTGCTCCTCGTCCACCGAGCCGTTGAGCATGGGGTGGCTCTCAATGGCGTGACGAACGGCCTTCATGAAAAAGGGCAGGAAGGTGAGGTTGACGCCCTTCCTGGCGGCGGCCTCTTTCTCACGTAAACGAAGGGCCCATAGCTCCGTAACGTCGGCGTCGTCCATGCCCGTTACAGAGGCCGTGTGCCTCTGCGAGGCCATGAGGTTACGAGAAATGCTCTTCCTTATACCACGTATGGGTACGCACTCCACAGGGCCCCAGGCATCATTACCATCGTCCGTAATAGGCGGGATAGAGGGCGGCGCATGGTGCGGCGGCCGGGCCGCCTTTTCAGGGGCAACGGGGGCACCGGCCCCTGTGACGTCTCCTTCCGTTATAATCCCGCCCGGGCCTGTGCCTCTGAGGGTGTTGAGGTCAATGCCCTGATCTCTGGCAAGGGCCCGTGCCTTGGGCGAGGCCAGTACGTCTGCAGTTGTTGGTAGTGAGCCCACTACAGAGGCGGCCTCTTCTTCCTCTTCCTCAGCATCTGTGGATGGGGCAGTAGCCTCAGCCGGGGCTTCTTCTTTCTCCGGGGCAGGGGCCGCCTCTTCTTCACCTGTATCTATGGTAAGAAGGACCTCGCCCACAAGCACGGTCTTACCCTCGGCGTGGTCAAGCTTTACTACCTTGCCCTTCTTTGGTGACGGAACCTCCACAATGGCCTTGTCCGTCTCTACCTCAAGGATGACCTGATGCTCCTCCACAAGGTCGCCCTCGCCAACAAGCCACTTTACAACCTCGCCTTCTTTTATGCCTTCGCCAAGGTCAGGCAGTTTGAAATAATAGGGCATATTCCACTCCTCCTTACTTTCTTTTGGAAAAAAGAAAGTAAGACAAAGAAACCCCCCGCTTTCTTTTGGAAAAAAGAAAGCGGGACAAAGAAAACCAAAATGGGAATAAACTTCCTACCTCTTAATGAGGCTTACGTCCCCCCACGTTCCTTAATACTTCATTACACCCTTCAAGGCCTCTTGTATCCTATCCACTCCAGGAACGTAATCGTCCTCAAGCATTGCCATGGGCGTGACGGCCTCGGGGCCGGCAACCCTCATTACAGGGGCCTTTAGAGAAAATATGGCCTCTTCGGCCACAAGGGCCGATATCTCTGCGCCAAGACCGCAGTTTTTTGTGGCCTCATGTACTATGACGAGCCTGCCTGTCTTTTTTACGGAATTTAATATGGTCTCTTCATCAAATGGCTTCAGGGTCATAAGGTCTATAATCTCGCAGTCAAAACCCTCTGACGCCTCCATGGCCCTGTGTAGCATGGCCCCCCATGAGACAAGGGTTATGTCACTGCCCTCCTGCATGATGGCGGCCTTTCCAAGGGGTATGGTGTACTCTTCCGTTGGCACCTCGGCCTTTATGGCGCGGTATATGCTCGCAGGCTCAAGAAATAGCACAGTGTCCTCGTCCCGTATGGCGGAGACAAGAAGCCCCTTTGCGTTATAGGGCGTTGACGGCGCAACTACTTTAATGCCCGGCATATGGCAGTACAGGGCCTCGGCTGACTCGCTGTGCAGCTCCGGCGCCTTGATGCCTATGCCGTAGGGCGTCCTTATTACCATGGGGCAGGTAAAGCGTCCCCTTGAGCGCGAGCGGATGCGGGCGGCGTGGGAAAAAACCTGCTCAAGGGCACCGTAGGAAAAACCCATGAACTGGATCTCCGCTATTGGCCGGAGACCGTAGGCGGCCATGCCAATGGCCGTGCCAACGATGCCAAGCTCGGCAAGAGGGGTGTCCATGACCCGCTGGGCCCCGAACTTTTCAAGGAGTCCCTCTGTAGCGCGGAAGACGCCGCCGTCCATGCCGATGTCTTCGCCGAGAAGGACTACATCCTTGTCACGTTCCATCTCCTGGGCCAGTGCCAGATTAATGGCCTTGACTATGGTTACTTTTTTCCTTCCCATCCCAGAGCCTTTATTTCTTTTGTCTGCCTCTCGCTGAGAGTGGCCGAGGTATATTTTATCATCTCCGCGGGGTGGGGCGGGGCAAAGGCCTCGGCCTCCTTAACGGCGGCCTTTACTGCCTCCTCGCTCTCCGTGGCAATCTTTTTCTCAAGCTTTTCATTTAGTATGCCTCTATTATAAAGAAATTTTCTGTACCGTATAAGAGGCTCTTTTTTCTGCCACTCCTCCACCTCTTCATCGGTCCTGTACCTTGATGAGTCGTCGGCAGTTGTGTGGTCGTCAAGGCGGTAGGTAAAGCACTCGATAAGCGTGGGGCCTTCTCCCGCCCGAGCCCTTATTACTGCCTTTGCAGTTGCTGAATATACGGCCAGAACATCATTGCCGTCTACCTGAATGCCGGGGATGCCGTACCCCGCGGCCCTCTGCGCTATGGTCTCGGCCAGGGTCTGGCGCTCTCTTGGCACGGAGATGGCCCACTGGTTGTTCTGGCAGAGAAAGATTACCGGGGCCTTGAAGACACCGGCCAGGTTAAGGCCCTCATGGAAGTCTCCACGTGAGGAGCCGCCATCGCCAAAGTATGTAACGGCAACGTTCTTATCACCACGGATTCTCATGGCCATGGCCGCGCCAACTGCATGGGTTATCTGAGTCCCAACTGGCACGCTCATGGGAAAGATATTCTGCCCCTCTGGTGCCTCCATGCCCCTCTCGTCGCCATGCCAGTACCGCAGCATGAGCCATAGCGGGTATCCCCGTGAGATATATACCCCGGTCTCGCGAAATGAGGGAAATATCCAGTCGTCTGCCTCAAGGGCCAGGGCCGAGCCTGTCTCTGAGGCCTCCTGACCGAGGATGGATGCATAGGTGCCCAGACGGCCCTCTCTCTGCAGGGCAAGGGCCATGCGGTTAAAGGTCCTTGAGAGGATCATGGCGTGGTAAGCAGTTAAAAATTCCTCAGTAGAGAGCTCAGGCAGCAGCGTGGTATCGGCCTTACCTGATTCATCGAGTATCTGAAGAAACTTTACACCAAAGGTCTTTATTGTTTTTTCGGGCATGAGGAAAGTTTAACACCACTTATGAGTACCGTCAAGGCAGGCTGGCCTGGAAAAGGCAAGCCATGAGGAGAGGGGTTGCGGGGGGGGAGATTAGCAATGGCTTTAAAACCACTATACTCCACGTCTCTGGCCTTTTTATCCTTAAAAAAATGAGCAATGAGCAATGAGTAAAAATGTGTTATAATTTACAATTTCAATATATTGTTCATAAGGTGTATGAAGTTGCTTTATTTTGCCGGGAGCTATGGAAGAAGTAGCAGCATTTAAGAGGGATATCTCCATTGATGAGGCCCTGGAGATGGCCGGAGAGGTGGGCCCCGGCGGGGAGTTAAGTCTCTCGGGGCTGCAGGGGGCATCAAAGGCCTTTTTTCTCGCCTCTTTTTTCAGGTCTAATAATCGCCACCTGCTGGCCGTAGTCCCTGATGCCAGGGCCGCGGGCCGTTTTGCCGAGGACCTGCGGTTTTTTCTCGGCGTGAAAGATGAAGCGCAATCTGAGGCGGAAAAGGTCTTTCTCTTTCCCGATACAGAGCTCCTTCCCTTTGAGCTCAAGGCCCCTCACCCATCCATACTATCGGCGCGCCTCGAACTCTATCACAGGCTCACCCAGGGCCGTCCCTTCATCATTGTTACCACTGCCCGGAATCTGATGCAGAAGCTGGCCCCTGCCCCTGCCTTTGAGCAGAGGGTGATACGCCTTGCCTGCGATGAGGAGTACTCAAGAGACGGACTTCTGCAGGACCTTATTGAACAAGGCTTCACAAGGGTTC
>JBHHUW010000079.1:0-4719 GCA_046753945.1 Thermodesulfobacteriota bacterium | reverse complement strand
TTTTTTTAATTCATGGTTACCACAATCTCTGTAGTCTAATTCTTGGGTTTCGCTTACGCTCTACCCAACCTGCATGACTGCAGAGGAATATGCCGTTTAGTAATATGCAGTCAGCTCTATAGGCGGGCTATAGTTCCAACCCGTTAATTACGGCATTTGCGTTACAGTAGATTAGTGGTTAGTACTTATATTCATTAAATTCTTGACTCTTCTTACTGGTGTGGTAGACTTTTTAATTCATAAATCCATGCGGGAGTAGCTCAGTTGGTAGAGCGCAACCTTGCCAAGGTTGAGGTCGCGGGTTCGAGACCCGTCTCCCGCTCCAATAAAGGCCAGGCGGCAATTTTTAATCTAACAAAATGCTCCTCCCATGAACCCTCCTTCGGCGTTTCCATTATGAAGTTAGAAGAAAAAATGAGGCTTCTACGGGGATATATTGAGAATAAAGGCCTTAAATTTACAAACCAGCGCGACTGTATTGCAAGGTGTTTTTTCAGATCGCGCACTCATATCAGCCTTGACGAGCTCACCGGAAGGGTAAAAAAAGAGATACCCCGTACGGGTTATGCCACGGTTTACAGGACCATGAAGCTCCTGGCGGACTCGGGGCTTGCCCTTACAAGACAATTCGGCGATGGTCAGACACGCTACGAGAACCTTCCCGCCACAGGACATCACGACCACCTTATCTGCGTTAAGTGCTCCAGGATTGTAGAATTCCAGAACCAGAAGATAGAAGACCTTCAGGCCGAGACCGCGGCAGAGTACGGTTTCACAGTAATTAACCATAAGCTTGAGCTCTACGGGTATTGTCCCGAGTGCTCCTGAGTTTTTTTAACTTGCAATTGAAAATGAAAGTTATTATCATTTAGTAATGGATAAGGCTCAAAAAGATAAAGAAGGCGGAGCAAGAGGACCCATTGTTCTTGTTGGAAATCCAAATGTGGGCAAATCCGTCATCTTCGGCGCCCTTACTGGAAGGTACGCCACTGTCTCCAATTATCCCGGCACCACGGTTGGCGTATCCAGAGGACGTGCGCGCCTCGGCGGCGTTGATGCCCTGATAATCGACAGCCCCGGCGTCAATAACCTTGTGCCCGTAAGCGAGGACGAGCGCGTCACAAGGGATATTCTGCTCAAAGAGGCCTCATCCGTCATTCATGTCCTTGACTCAAAGAACCTTGGAAGGGGCCTCCTCGTTACTCTGCAGCTCATGGAGATGGGGCTGCCCCTTGTGCTTGTTCTGAACATGTATGACGAGGCAGGGCAGAGGGGTATCAGAATTGATATTAAAGGACTGAAAGCCGCCCTCGGCCTTGCCGTAATACCCACCATAGCCACGCAGAGGTGGAACCTTGATAAGCTGCAGGGCGTGCCAAAGCTCTTTCAGAAGGCTCCCTGCGATGTTACCTACCCGGCGCCCGTGGAAAAAGCCATAGAAGAGATAATCGCACTTCTTCCTTCTGCGCCGATATCGGCCAGGTCCATAAGCCTCATGCTTTTATCAGGTGACGAGACCCTTGATGATTGGCTGAGAGAACAACTTGATGGGAAAACTGCCTCTAAGATTCAGGAAATCTGCCGTTCTCTTGAGGCCATTTATCAGGAACCAACAGGCTCCGTCATAAATCGGGCGCGCATGCGGGTGGTAGATGGACTGTGTGGGACAATCCTCTCCAGAGAGAGAGCCACCGGCGGCGGCATAGCAAACTTCATAGGGCTTTACTCCATGCATCCGCTCTGGGGCATACCAGTGCTTCTCATAGTGCTGGCGGTGCTCTACGAGTTTGTCGGCGTCTTTGGCGCTGGCACATGTGTGGATTTTTTAGAGAAGATTGTCTTTGGCGAGTATCTCAACCCCTGGGCCACAAGGGTAGTGGAGTATGTGCTGCCCTCGGGGTTCATACATGATTTTCTCGTGGGGCCATACGGCATCATCACAATGGCCCTTACCTATGCCATAGCCATAGTGCTCCCCATTGTGGGGCTCTTCTTTATCTTCTTCAGTATTCTTGAGGACTCGGGGTATCTGCCGCGCCTCGCCCTTATGGCTGATAAGGTTTTCAAGAGGCTGGGACTTAACGGCAAGGCCGTACTGCCTATGGTCCTGGGGCTTGGCTGTGACACCATGGCCACTATGACCACGAGGATTCTTGAGACGAAAAAAGAGCGTGTCATAGTAACGCTTCTCCTTGCCCTTGGCATACCGTGCTCGGCACAGCTCGGGGTAATCCTCGGCATGCTGGCCTCTGTATCCCTTACTGCCACCCTTATCTGGGCAGGCATGCTATTATTTGTCATGTTTCTCGTCGGGTATCTTGCCTCAAAGATCATACCCGGCCAGACCTCGGACTTTATTCTGGAGATACCTCCTATAAGGCTTCCCATGGCCTCAAACGTGCTCCTGAAAACCCTTGTGCGCGTTCAATGGTATCTGAAAGAGGCCGTACCCCTCTTTGTCCTGGGCACCATTATCCTCTTTTTCCTTGATAAGACCGGCAGCATAGATACGCTCCAGAGGGCTGCATCGCCAATTATAGTGACCTTCCTCGGCCTGCCCGTTGAGACCACTCAGTCTTTTATCATAGGGTTTCTCCGTCGTGACTACGGAGCGGCGGGCCTCCTTGACCTGCAAAGAACTGGCCTGCTTGACCACAGACAGGTGGTGGTGAGCCTTGTTACCATGACGCTCTTTGTCCCCTGTATAGCCAATCTCCTCATGATAGTAAAGGAGAGGGGACTGAAGACGGCAGTCTGGATGTCGTTATTTATTTTTCCCTTTGCCGTACTCGTTGGCGGTATACTTAATTTTGTGCTTCTAACCCTGGGTATCGTTATTTAGTAAGGAGGAGTAATGAGTGAGGATCTGGCCGTAATAGAAGAGACCCTGGAGTTTATCTGGGCCCAGAGAGAGCTCGGGTTTTCTTCCATCCCAAAACTCCTTGAGATAGAGGAGATTCGCCAGGCCAATGTGGATAAAGAGGTTCTTGTAAAGATGCAGAAGCAGGGGCTTCTCTTTATACGAGGCGACCATGTGGCCTTGACTGATAGGGGCGATGTACTGGCCGCGCAGGTCGTAAGAAGGCACAGGCTCGCCGAGAGGCTCCTTACAGAGGTCCTTGACGTTACCGGGGACAATATGGAGCGCGAGGCATGCACCTTTGAGCATATCCTCTCAAAAGGCATTACAGACAGTATCTGCACCCTTCTCGGCCACCCCCCGGCCTGTCCCCATGGCCACCCCATACCGCGCGGCGAGTGCTGCGAAAAATCACACTCAGAGCTCCGGCCCATTGTAAGGCCCCTTGTAGATCTGCCCGCCGGGGCAATGGGAAAGATCGTCTTCATCCTGCCATCGGCTCACTCACGCCTTGACAGGCTCTCCTCCATCGGCCTATTTCCGGGGAGCGTCATAAGAGTGCATCAGAAAAGCCCGGCCTTTGTCCTTGAGCTTGGCGAGACTACCGTGGCAATAGATAAAGACATCGCAAAGGAGATTTTTGTTAGGGTAGTAAAGTAAGAGGGCCTCACTTTCTTTTGGAAAAAAGAAAGTGAGACAAAGAAAACCAATTTGGGATAAGCTCACTGCCATTGAAATTTCATTATGCGCCCCACGCCGCATTATATCCTTGTAGGGTGGCACTGCCCACCATAAAGAACTGCCTCCATTTGCCGTGTTTCGCTTCGCTCTACCCGGTCTGCAAGACTTTATTCTCTTTTAATCACTCCGGATTGTTGGTAATATAGTGCTTCCAATTTTAGACAGACAACTCTTTTCAGGAGGTCAATAATGGCAGAGCTCATATTAAATAATGATGAAGCAGAGATGCTGAAAGAGGTACTTGAAAGCTACCTCTCAGATTTAAGGATGGAGATTGTTGATACGGACCTGAAAAATTTTCGTGATGACTTGAAAGCAAAGGAAGTCTTCCTGAAAGATATGATAAGCCGTCTTATGAAAAATTAAAACCGGGCATTGCAGGCTGGGTAGAGGCAGGTCAGCCGACTTTATTTAATTGACTATTACCACCAGCTACGCAAATTGGCTTTATGCGAGGTTTGTGGTGCGCACAGCCCACCCTACAAGGCTTGTAGGATGGGTGAAGCAAAGCGCAACCCATCAAAATCTTTTTAAGATGGCAAATTATCGAAGAAATTACATTGAAGGCGGTATTTATTTTTTCACGCTCACCATGTCAGACCGAAAAAGTAGTTTGTTGGTTGATGAAGTAGAGCTCTTACGCAAATCATTTAAGAGGGTACAACAAGAACTACCATTTAATATTGATGCAATTGTTATCTTGCCGGAGCACCTGCACTGTGTATGGACATTGCCGCTCGGCGATTTTGATTATTCAACACGTTGGAAAAAGATCAAAGCTGGTTTTTCACGATGTCTCCCCAAAGCAGAGAAACGAAGAGAGAGTCAAATCAAGAAAGGAGAGTCTGGTATATGGCAGCGCCGATTTTGGGAGCATACATTAAGAGATGAAGAAGATTTTCTACGCCATGTTGAGTATATTCATTATAACCCCGTGAAGCACGGTTATGTCCGTAGTGTAAGGGAGTGGCCATATTCGAGTTTTCATCGTTATGTACGTGATGGCAGGTATCCCGCAGATTGGGCCGATTATCCCGATAATGAGGCGGGTTGTTTCGGGGAATAATAATTTTATGTTTTTTTGTAGGATGGGTGGAGTGAAACGCAACCCATCAATG
>JBHHUW010000078.1:0-4758 GCA_046753945.1 Thermodesulfobacteriota bacterium | reverse complement strand
AGAGAAAGTTCGGCATGGTCTTTCAGTTTGCCGCCCTCTTTGACTCCATGACGGTCCTTGATAATATCGCATTTCAGATGAGAGAGCTATCTTCCATGAAGGAAGATGATGTAATAAAGCGCGCAGAAGAGATGCTTAAGATGATAGGCATGGCTGGCATGGGAGATAAGTACCCTGATGAGATAAGCGGAGGCATGGCCAAGAGGGTGGGGCTTGCCAGAGCCCTTGTAATGCGCCCGGAGTATATGTTCTTTGATGAGCCCACTACGGGCCTTGACCCCATTGTGGAGAACAACATACATCAGCTCATGACGACCTGCACTGCCGACGTGGAATGTACGGATATAGTCATAAGCCATAATATCGGCGAGGTCATGAAGATATCCGATAAGGTTGCCATGCTGCATGAAGGCGAGATTATAGACAGCGGCACTCCTGATGAGATAGCCGAGTCTGATAATACCGTAGTGCGCCAATTTCTAACGGGGAGCCCTGATGGTCCCATACAGATTTATTAGTTTTTTTTTGTGCCGCGCTCTGTCCCGTAACAGAGCCGGTATCCCATAGAGGAGCAGGGGGAGAGATGAGACAGCACAGTATAGAGGTAATAGTGGGGGTTTTTGTTGTCCTTGGCATTGCTGCCATGGCATATATTGCCGTGAGTTTCGGTAATATGGGGTGGCTTGGCAATAATACATACAGCTTGAACGCCGAGTTCGACTCTACTGAGGGGCTTCGGTCCGGAGCCAGGGTGGAGATAGCCGGCGTAGGTATAGGCTCTGTGGGTGAGATAGTGCTTAAGGACTATCTTGCCAGCGTTGAGCTTAAGATAAGCAACGGCGTGGAGATACCTGATGATTCCATAGCCGCGGTAAGGACTAATGGCCTTATTGGTGAGAAGGTAATCAAGATAGTACCCGGAGGTTCAGGTGAGGTCTTCAGTGAAGGCGATACTATTGATGATACAGAGTCTTCGGTAAGTCTTGAAGAGCTTATCAGTAAATATATTTTTGAGGCTGAGTAAGCATAGCGTGAGGTATTAAAAAATAGGAGGTTTTTTTTATGTCTCTAAGGTGTATATACGGCAGGTTTTTGATTGCCCTTGTCTTTGTTTTAACCCTCTTCTTTAACGCAGGGGCCATGGCATCAGTGGGCGAGTCCGGAGAAGGCAATACATTAAATGCCTCCACAATAATTTACAGCACCAACGGTGGGCTTGGCCAGGGTTATGTGGGACGTCCTCAGAGGGAGAGGGTTCCCCTTCATGCAGGGGACTTTGATGATAGCTTTCTTAACGAGGGTTACACAGAGACAGAGCAGGAGCCCCTTACTTCTACGGTGATATACAGCATGGATGGCGGCCTTGGCCAGGGTTATGTGGGACGCCCTCAGAGGCAGAGGGTTCCCCTTCATGCAGGGGACTTTGATGAGAGCTTCCTTAACGAGGGTTACACAAGGAGCGAGCAGGAGCCCATTGTTTCCACGGTCATATATACAAACGACGCCGGACAGGTTGTGGCCGCTCTGGATGATGATGAGGATTTTCTTGAAGACGATGACGAGTTTGAAGGTCTCGAAGAGACAGAGGGCCAGGCAGTTTCCGACCCCCTTGAGGGATTTAACCGCGCCATGTTTGTTGTAAACGATAAGCTGTACTTCTGGGTCCTCCGTCCCGTGGCTCTTGGTTACAGCAAAGTCGTACCAGAGCCGGGCCGTGTGGCAATGAGAAGGTTTTTCGAGAATGCCTTTATGCCCGTGCGTTTTGCCAATAATGTGCTCCAGTTCAAGTTGAAGTCCGCCGGTATTGAGCTGGCGCGTTTTGTCATAAATTCCACCATTGGTGTTGCCGGTTTCATGGACCCGGCCAAGACCCACTGGAACCTCGCCATGCAGGAGGAGGACTTTGGCCAGACCCTGGGTTACTACGGTTTTGGTCCCGGCGCGTACCTGAACCTGCCGTTTTTTGGTCCCTCTAACATACGGGACGCCCTTGGCATGGTTGCTGATATATTCGTAAGTCCAACGACCTATGTCCTTCCCAATGACCGTGAGATAGTAATAGGCATAGATCTATACAGGCGCATTAATGAGGCCTCTCTTGAGATAGGGCTCTATGAGGACATCAAGCGGGATGCCCTTGACCCATACATTTTCATAAGGAACGCTTACCAGCAGCACCGGGAGAGTCTTATAAAGAAGTAGGGAGGTTGTTATGAGGGGGGGGGTGTAAAGCTCTTCTCTAAAGGACCCTTAAAGGCTTTACAAGATCCTCTGGTTTAATCACCTTCGTGAATTCTTCAGGCAATGCGTTATTAAGAAAAAAAAGCGGCCATTTTACAGGTGGCCGCTTTTGTGTTCATATTCTCAATGCGCTCTGCTTCTTTACTGCTCAGGGGCAGGCGGCCTTTTTTTCTCTTTCAAGGATAATGCCGGACTCTTCGTCTTCGGTTAAGGTCCCGTTGATAAAGGCCTCCATCATGGTGCAGGCCTCGTCATCGGAAAATTGTACTGGCGGGTGCTTCATGAGAAAGGCCGCCGGTGAGTGGAGAACGCCTCCTTCGCCCCTCTCAAGGGCCAGCTTGCAGCAGCGCAGTGCGTCTATGGCCACACCGGCTGAATTGGGGGAGTCTTCCACTGAGAGGCGGAGTTCAAGGTTCATGGGCACATCTCCAAAAAGCCTGCCCTCCATCCTTATAAAGCAGACCTTGTTGTCTTTTTGCCATGGCACGTAATCACTGGGGCCAACGTGAATGTTTTCTTCATCAAGGCGCTCTCCGGCCACGGACTGGACGGCCTCTGTCTTTGATATTTTTTTGGATTTAAGGCGCGGCCGGTGCAGCATGTTGAGAAAATCCGTATTGCCGCCCGTGTTTAGCTGATAGGTCCTCTCGAGCTTTACACCGCGGTTCTTAAAGAGGCTGGTAAGTGTCCTGTGCGTAATGGTGGCGCCGAGCTGCGCCTTTATATCGTCTCCTATTATGGGGAGATTTTTTTCCTTGAAGCGTCTTGCCCAGAGAGGGTCGCTGGCAATGAATACGGGCATATTATTTACAAATGCAAGGCCGGCCTTCAGTGCGCATTCGGCGTAAAAGCGTGTGGCCTTCTCGGAGCCAACGGGCAGGTAGTTAAGGAGTATCTCCGCGCCTGAGTCTCTTAGGGCGGAGACTACCTCGTCCTCGGTGGGTTCAGCCTCGCCTGAGGCTACAAAGCGCTGCGCTTCTTTATACCCCTCCATGTGTATGGGGTTTCCGTCAAGTACGCGGCCCATGCTCACAGTGACCGGTGAGGCAGGGACCTCTGTTTGAAAGGTTGCGGTGCAGTTGGGCGCTTCGAATATAGCTCTGGACAGGTCCATGCCCACCTTGCGGCTGTCTATATCAAAGGCGCAGACAGGCTCTATATCGCCGGGAGTGTATCCGCCAATATCCCAGTGCATAAGACCGACGGCTTCTTCAGGGGTCTTGCCCCTGTAGTAGTGTATTCCCTGAATGAGTGAGCTGGCGCAGTTGCCAACTCCCACGATGGCTATCTTTATTCTGGACACAGGGTATGGTTCTCCTTATTGACTTGCCTGCATTGACTCTATGTAACGAGCCGCTCTGCCTTTTAAACAAAAAAGAGGCCTTTATCCTGAGATGAATATAAGCCCTCTTATTGAATTTCTCTCTTAAGTACCGTGCCCTGTAAAGTCATTCCACTCCATGGCATGATTTAGTGAGATTATGAATTGTCCTTGCATTTTATGACCAAAATCCAGTGGAGTCAAGGAAAAAACCCCTTGGCAGAGGGCCTTGTGCGGCGGTTTGCAGGGCGGTTTTTCATCTGGCCACGGTCTTCTCAAGGCGGCGCCTGGAAGTGAAAAAAACACATGCAGCCAAGTTGCAGGGTAGAGGTGTAAAGTCCTGTTTTTTTTCTTTGCAATAGGGTAAAAGAGGGGTAAACTGGGTTTATGAGCAAGACGGCGCTTCTTGGCTTCATTAAGTATCCTGCAGGGGGTAAGGGCCATGGACAGGTTTAATAATTTGGCGGCAAGGTCTCGTAATGGGACCAATCTCAGGGTAGCCGAGCCCCTTACGCGTCGCCGTTCTCAGATACCTCCTTCCACAGGCGGTCTTGAGAGTACCCTTCGAGAGGGCCTCCGGGCCCTTGGTGCGCGGCAGGAACCTGCGGGTTTCTGGCTCTTCGACCTTGAGGCCGATGTGACCATACCTGCCGAGTATTTAATCCTGCAGCGTTTTCTTGAGAGGGATGTTGATACTGTCAAGAGGGAGCGTATCACTCGTTATATAAGGAGAAGACAGCGTCCCGACGGCGGGTGGCCCCTCTACGAGGGCGGGTTCTCCGATATAAGCGCCACGGTAAAGGCCTACTTTGCCCTTAAACTCTCCGGTGATTCTCCTGACGAGGAGCACATGGTGCGCGCGAGACAGCTCATTCTGAGCCTTGGCGGAGCGGCCCATGTTAATGTCTTTACACGTATAATGCTGGCCCTTTACGGCCAGATACCCTGGCGCACGGTGCCTGCCATTCCGGTGCAGATCATGCTTCTGCCCCGGTGGTTCTTTTTTCATCTCGATAAAGTCTCCTACTGGTCCCGCACTGTTATTGTGACGCTCCTTGTATTCTGCTCGAGGCGCACGGTCTGCAGGCTCAGGCCCGAAGAGGGTCTGCCGGAGCTTTTTGTCTCTCCGCCCGAAGGTATCCGCCATATAGACAGATACGTTCCCGGACGAATGCGCAAGAACCTCCTTATCTTTT
>JBHHUW010000077.1:0-5067 GCA_046753945.1 Thermodesulfobacteriota bacterium | reverse complement strand
AAAGTAAGTGGTCGGGGCGAGAGGATTTGAACCTCCGACCCCCGCGTCCCGAAGGCAAAAAAACACAAAATCGTAAGGGTTTGATTTTCGGTCTGGTTTCCCCTTTTACCTTCAAAATCAATACCTTAACGGCCTTACAATGCTTCCATTCATTTCAGTGTATTCTATCCATTGTGATAAATTTTATCACAGTTTTATCACAGTCGGGTGGAATGAAAAAAGACAATATAGACATTAAGAGAATGCAGATACTCAATCATCGTTTCATTGGCTTTTCAGTGCTTTTTGTTAGCTTTTCAACACCGTGCATCGAGGCTGATTGCCAGATGTCGCCATGATGGCTAAAAGAAATAGCCGCCCGGCGATTGAGGGCGGAACCGTAGGGGATATGATTTTTTTGGATTCGCATCTTGTCATGGTCTCCGATGATATTATCTCACCCGTGACAGCCTCATGGAGATATGTCAAATCTTTATGACCTGATATTATAAATCGTTAATGATGTGGTATTATATATATTGTACCGATGGAGGATGAGGGCATGGAAGCTGTTACAATCTCACCTGAATACCGGATAGTAATTCCGAAGGGAATCAGAGAGGTGCTTTGCGTCAGGCCAGGGGGCATGGTTCATGTCCTGCAGTATGAGAACCGCATAGAGTGCATCCCTGTAAAAGAGATAAAACAGATGCGCGGCTTTCTCAGAGGCATGGACACCACCATAAGACGCGAGAAGGATCGTCTCTAAACCTCGTTGATTCCTCGGCATTGCTTGAATGCTTTGCCTGTGGGGCTTGCCGGTCTCAAGGACATAAGTGGCGTAAAATACCGGGTAAGAAGAAAGGTGACCAGGGTTAGGAATTATTGAGATGAATAGCAGACAGCTGGCCAGGACATGGTCATTCAGGCGTTACAAAGCCTTTGAGCGTGAACTGCGAGATACTGCAGCAAAATGGTTTTTCAAGAAGGGGTTGGTAACGCATACAAAAATGCGATATTGCCTCAAGTCTTTTGATAGCTGGGCAGAGAATATCATTTGTGATGACGTGGCCGAGTATATACGGCAAGAGCATGAACGAAACTTGGGTATCGATTCTTTCCCGCTTCACAAGTACCTTCACCACGGCCTCAGTAGCCAGGCAATGGTCTTTAATCTTGTGGGGCCGTTGATAGTAAGAAAAGACCTTGAACCACTACGCAGTGCTATCAAAAAGGCAGGAATGAACTGGCCGGCCGGTAAGATCAACGCCGGATTCGAGTATGATGACCGTGCGATTTTTAACGAAGATTCCGGCCAGCCTACATCAATAGACCTGGCGTTATCGGGAGAGACCGCAAGAATCTTCATAGAGGCAAAACTTGTTGAAAGGGAGTTTGGCGGCTGTTCTGTTTTCACCGGGGGCGACTGCGACGGAAGGAATCCTATCCTGTACGGGTACGGCGGCTGCTACCTCCACCACATCGGGCGAGGGTATTGGGAGCGAATGAACGAGTATGGCTTTGATTCAACGGCTTTTGCTTCAGGGACCATCTGTCCCTTTATCAATTATTACCAATTCTTCAGAGAGGTGCTCTTCTCCCTCAAGAAAGATGGCTGCTTCGTACTCCTTCACGATGAAAGGAACCCTGCATTTTTGAAGGTTTCAAGTGATGGCAAGGAGTCGGGCCTGTGGCCCTTTCTCATGAAAGCGGTACCGACTGAACATGCACCCCGCATCGGTAGGCTTACCATCCAGCAACTTGCCAGAGAGATTGATGAATCTGGCCGTCACAATGAGTGGATTACCGAATTCAAAGATAAATACGGAATAGAATAAAAACTTAAAATGTTCAGTCTCGTATTAGGGCATCACTCCATTGGATGTATAAATTGAGTGAACCCGCTTCCCTTTTCTTCTACAGGCATATCTTCAAGGGCCTCTCTTCAGGAGCCTTCCATATCGCAACGGGCCCTTTTGTCATAATGTTACATGCCATGATGGCATCATGGCATTATGTTTAGATATAATAGGACTATCGTTCCTTCCGGGGATATACCATGGATATTAGGGACAAAGCTACCGTAGCTGCCAGGACCTATGAGTGATCTTATTCATAGGAAAAACCACGGATATACGGCCACACCGGAGCGTCTGAAGGGCCGTTACTCCCGCATAATCTTTTTTTCCCTTTTATTATCCACAAACCGGGTCATTGTCTGGTGCCAGCGCGGTATTTACGGAGTGTCGCGGCCATATTTGCTTTGCCTTTCTCCTTGAGCGCAGGTCATCCCTTAATTTGACTTCGTCCATCTCGGCCAGAAGGCGCACGTCTTTAAAGACCCTGCTGTAATTACGGCCTGTCATCTTTGCAAGGCCATAGATGCTGATTCCCGGGTTGGTGACTATTGCCTTCAAGACCTCGCGGCGCTTCCTCGCAAGTTGAACTATCCCCGGCCTTATGGAGTACTGAGAATCGCCTGCGGCCTTAACTCCCCATAGAGCGTCCCATGCATCAAGGACCGTCTTTGCGAGGGCTGAATCCGTTGAAAACCCTTTCCTTACTTCGGGCCATGTGGATATGAACTTCTCCGTGCCTATCTCACCAAGGAGCCACTCCATGGGCAGATGAAGAAAGGCCTGGACAAAGACTCGTCTATGCGTCCGCGGCCCGCTTCGGAGTATTCCGCGCCACTTTCTGTAGGTAAGCCGTCCGCTCCAGAAGGCCGACCTTAGTATCATCTCTCTTTCAGTCATCGTAATAGCCCGTCAAAATAACGCTTTATCTCAAATAGCGTGAGCCCCTCGTACTTCTCCGCCTTCTCAAGCATCTCGAATTCATCCATCAACTCTTTCCATCGAATTTTTCTGATGCCGCCAAGTAGCAATGCCTCGGGCAGGTTGGCCCCGCGTCCGTTGATCTCCCGCACAAATTCCATGAGAGGCCTTACTTCGTTACTCAAGACATAAAGATCGAAGAGGTCTCTTGCGGTCTCTCTCGCACCAAGAGAGACTCTTCGCCCCGTGGATGAGAGCCGACCCTCTCCCGAGCCCGTAATGGTACGAAGTTTTCTGTGATAAAGCCCCTCAACGGTCTCGGTGCGAATGCCGGAACAGGTCGTTACGGGGAACATCTCCGCGTATATATCCTCCACAAAACTGACCCTGAGAGGCTCTCCCTCTACGTCGACGGTTCCATAGAGCTCGGCTGAAAACATGGGGTCAAGGGCGGACTCGACCATCTTCAGCGTGACGCCCACACCAACGAGTCTACGCTGGATTACAAGAGGGTCAAAGCGGGCATTAACAAAGAAGTCAAGATCATAGGAGACTCTGTGCTGAAGGTAGCATCTGGCGAGGGCTGTCCCTCCGGCAAGGATGATGCCTGCTCCGGGGAAGATGATGCCTTCATTCTTGAATATCTTTTTGAGAAGTTTGTCCTGCCTGTCATATAATTGCTTAAAAGTCATATATGACATTATATTAAATAAAGAGGATAAGTCAAGGAGGTTTGTCTCCACTTTTGCAAGATGGAGGCGCAATTCACCTTAAGGCCAGGAAAAGGCCGCATAACATTCCAGGGCTATGATGTTCTGTCTCAGAGGAAAAACCACGGATATACTGACACACCGGAGCGTCTGAAGGTATCACTGCCGCCGTAGACAAGGGCGGCTGGAGTAGCCACATCACCTGTGAGGCCTTGATAGTATTTGAGGTTATCAAAGAAGTCAGATGCTATTGTCTGTGCTGACTTCAGCTCTATGGGAATAAGACCAGCACCAGTATCTATGACAATATCCACTTCATGTCCCGGAGCGTCGCGCCAGAAGTAAAGGCCCGGTTGCTCTCCCCTGTGAAGGAAGTTCTTATAGAGTTCAGAGACGACGAAACTCTCGAATATGGCCCCGCGCTCGGCCCGTTGAAAGAGATCTTGCGGCGTACGCACACCGAGCAAATAACATAAAAGCCCTGTGTCCAGAAAATAGAGTTTCGGGCTCTTGATAAGCCTTTTACCGAAGTTTTTGTAATGAGGTCTGAGCAAGGTGACTATAAAACTTGCCTCAAGGACGGAAATCCAGCGCCTTGCCGTAGTATGGGTAATACCGCAGTCTGAGGCAAGGCCTGATAGGTTGAGTAGTTGCCCGTTTCTTCCGGCGCATAGCCGCACGAACCTTCCGAATGTCTCGATATCTCCCACATTAAGGATACTTCGCACATCACGCTCAAGGTAGGTCTGGTAGTAGTTGGAGAGCCAGTCGTGCGGCGGCAGGTGCCTATCATGTATAGGAGGATAAAAGCCGGTGAACAAGGTCTCCAGCATTCCGACCTTGGGAGGCGTTATGTTCTTCGGGACTGTCTTGCCAAGCTTCTCCGGCGGAATGGGTCGTCTCCCTTCAAGTTCGCCGAGTGAAAAAGGGAGAAGATGAAGCACGGCGCATCTGCCGGCAAGTGACTGCGAGATGCTCTGGAGGAGAAGAAAATTCTGTGAACCAGTTAATATAAAGCGCCCCTTCCAATCACGGTGCTCGTCTACCATTACCTGTATATAGGAGAAGAGATCGGGAGTCCGTTGCACCTCATCAAGTATGACGGGGCCGTCAAAGTGGTCAAGAAAACCGCGCGGGTCCTCAAGGGCAAAGTCCCGCTGGTCAGGTAGTTCCATGGAAACGTAGCTATACTTTTTGAAAATGGCACGAACGAGGGTGGTCTTTCCGGATTGGCGAGGCCCGGTCACAGTGACTACGGGAAACTGTCTTGAGGCCTCTTTTAGCCTCTTTTCAAGGGTACGTCTTATCATTGGCTCTCCGCAACTCCAATAATGTAATTGAATATCTAATATTCAATTTACATAAAATACAGGCGTATGTCAATCTTTTTCAGGCGACCTTAACCTATAGAGAGATAAATGATATCTTGCCCTCAAAGTAGTGTTACAGCTGAGCCTTTGGCTTTGTTTCTCACACCATAACGGCCCTCCCCTTATATAGGGCTCCTTGTAACCATCTACTGTGTGCCCTGTTGCTCGTAATTTCCGGTGGTATGCAAAGGGATACTATAGCCTTCACGCCCGTCTCAATTTCCCTTTCAT
>JBHHUW010000076.1:0-5167 GCA_046753945.1 Thermodesulfobacteriota bacterium | reverse complement strand
TCTCGCCGCGGCCGGACATGTCTTTGAACTCGTCAATGACCTTGCTCGATTTTTTCCCGCCGCATCTCTTACCCTCGCATATAAAAACATGGTGTCTGTATGGTTTCATGGTAATTCCTCTCAGAATTGTGAAAAATCAGCACCCTTAGGGCAAAAAAATCTTTAAAGGTAATCCTTATTCGTATTATATTGTAGGGAGTAAATCAAGTTATTTTTATTCTTTGTTGCTCTTAAGGTGAGGCCGGAAGGGGCAGCCGTGGAGCCTGGAAGGTAGAAAACAAGAGCAGAGGCAGGGCCTATGGGACAGCGTAAGATGGAGGGGGAAAAGGAAAAGACCTCTGCCAAGAGGCAGGTGGAGGTGGTAGGGGCGGAAGGGGCAGGTGAGGGCATGGATAAGGAGAATGCCGCCAGGACCATGGAGGAGGCGGCTCTGCGCCTTGAGAGCAAGCCGGCAGAGGTGAGGAGATTTTCCAGACTCGCGGCCACTCCCGCCGCCCCATCCGCGAAGTGGTCCAATATGCTCATACTTGGCGATAACTTCAAGGCGCTGAAATCCCTTGTAATAGAGAAGAAGAGGGGCCGCGTAAAGAACGCAGACGGCTCGGAGGGTGTAAGGCTCGTATACATCGACCCTCCCTTTGCCTCGGGTCAGAACTATCACGGTGCAGACGGACGCCGCGCCTATGGAGACCAATGCCTGGGTGGTGATTTTCTTGAGTTCATGCGCCTTAGGCTCACGCTCCTTAGAGAACTGCTCTCAGAGGACGGCTCTATCTACCTGCACCTTGACTGGCGCATGACCCATTACATCAAGGTGCTCATGGATGAGATTTTTGGGGCCGAAAATTTTCTTAATGAGATTATCTGGTCCTACGGCGGACGGGGGGCCAAGTCAGTAGCGCGCCAGTTCTCGCGAAACCACGATACCATCCTCCTTTACAGGAAAAAAAGGCATATATTTAACCCTGTTATTAGAGAGAAGCGGATCCCAAAAGGCAGCAATGGTTTTCGCCACGATAGCGAGGGGCGCTGGTTCAAGACAGCGCCGCGGGGAGATTATACGGATAAGAGTATAAAGCGCCTTGAGAGAGAAGGCCGCATACACATAACACGCACCGGGCGGGTAAGGATAAAATATTTTCTTAGAGAAGAGGGTGGATTTCTTATTGAGGAGCAGCGCGTAGGCGATGTCTGGGACGATATACCCGATGCCATGCACCTGCCTGTAGTGGAGAAGACAGGTTATCCCACGCAAAAGCCCGAGGCCCTGCTGCGGCGTATTATCATGGCCTCAAGCGGGCCCGGAGATATTGTCCTTGATGCCTTTGCCGGCTCAGGCACTACGCTCTGCGCGGCAGAGAAGTCGGGCAGGCGATGGATAGGCATTGACCAGAGCCCTCTTGCCCTTGAGACCATGGAAAAAAGGTTTTCCAGAAAGTCGGCATGCAGCTCCGGCGGGGCTTCTGAAGTTGAGCGCCATAACGAGCCCTCCATACCCTTTACTATCTATAAGGCGGATTAAGGGGACTGGCCAGCGGCCCCGGCAAGACGAGATGAAGAGCCTTGCCACATGCCTTATAAAGGGATACAATCCTATCACTACATAAAGAGGGAGAACCTGTAAATGTCTGAAGACTTTAAAAAGGCCCTGAGAGAGAGGCCTCTTGTATTTGACGGGTCCATGGGAACCATGCTCCAAAAGCTTGGCATGAAGGCCGGAGCCTGTCCTGACGAGCTTGTCCTCTCCGATCCAAAGATGATACTTAAGGTGCACCGGTCCTATCGCGAGGCCGGCGCTGATGTTCTCACCACCAACACGTTTGGCGGTAACAGGCTTAAGCTGAGAGAATACGGCCTTGAGGACAAGCTGCATGAGTTAAACAGCAAGGCAGCAGAGCTTGCCAGAGAGGCCGCAGGCAGTGATGGTTTTGTAGCCGGTGATCTGGCGCCCACGGGGGCCTTTCTCGAACCCGTCGGCGACCTTTCCTTTGATGAGGCCCTGGAGATTTTCACTGAGCAGGCAGCGGCTCTTAAAGATGGCGGCGCGGACCTTGTCATTATAGAGACCATGATGGATCTCAGGGAGGTTAAGGCCGCTATTATGGCGGCGGTGGATGTGGGGCTGCCCGTGGCCGTTACCATGACCTTTGATGAGACCATGCGCACGGTGCTTGGCACTTCGCCTGAGGCCTTTGCTATTACGGCGGGCGCCCTTGGTGTGGATCTCCTTGGCGCTAACTGTTCATTAGGCTCTGAAGGTCTCTTACAGGCCATTACCGCCATGAGGTCTGTTACGGACATGCCGCTCATGGCGCAGCCTAACGCCGGTATTCCATTTCTTGATGATAGCGGCGAGACCGTCTTTCCAGACACCCCCGAAGAGATGGTATCCTTTGTTCCAGCATTTGCAGATAAGGGCGTACGGGCTTTTGGGGGCTGCTGCGGCACTACGCCTGCCCATATAGAAGAGCTGGCAAAGGCCTTCAGGGCCACTAAACCGGCGGCTATAGAGAAAAAGGCTTTTGGGGCCCTGGCGAGCAGGACGGACTTTAGACTCTTTGGCGGGGAAAACCCTCCTATTGTAATAGGCGAGCGCATTAACCCTACGGGGAGAAAGACCTTTGCCCAGGAGATAAAAGATAGAAAAATATCCAGGATACGCCAGGAGGCCCGCGAACAGACCAGGGCCGGCGCACATACCCTTGACGTTAACGTAGGCGTGCCCGGCGTTGACGAGGTGCGCTCCATGAACATGGCCGTCTTTGCCGTTAATGAGAACTCTGGCCTGCCCCTTGTAATAGACTCATCAGACCCGGCGGCCATGGAGGCCGGGTTAAAGGCCGTTGACGGCCGGGCCCTTGTAAACTCCATAAGCGGAGAGGAGAAAAAACTCCGAACCATACTGCCCCTTGCCGCACGTTACGGGGCCGCTGTGCTGGGCCTTACACTTGATGACAGCGGTATTCCCGAGACTGCCGATGAGAGGCTCAAGGTAGCCGAGCTTATACTGAAGCGCGCCATCAAGGCCGGGCTTAGGAGCGAGGACGTTATTATAGATTGCCTTGCCATGACAGTAAGCGCCGTGCCTGAGAGCGCCATTGCTACCCTGGATGCCATAAGGCTTGTAAAGAAAGAGCTGGGACTTGCCACGGTCCTGGGGGTGAGTAATATTTCCTTTGGCCTGCCTGCCCGGGGCCTTATCAATGCTCATTTTCTATCCATGGCAATCTCGGCGGGCCTTGACTGCGCCATTATAAACCCAAAGACCACGGCCATGATGGACGCCTATTACTCCGCCTCGGTGCTTATGAATAAGGATACACGGGCAGAGAGGTTCATCAGCTACGCTGCCGCGCGCCCTGAGTCTGTCTCAAAGCCAGCCGAAGGCGGTAAGAAAACTGCCACAGGTGGGGCGGTAGAGGGCTCGAGGGTGATAAAGGATATAAAGGATAAACTGAAATACGCTGTCATCGACGGTGATACGGAGAATATAGTAGCCCTTGTGGAAGAGGCCCTCGGTGAAAACCTCGACGCCATGGAGATAAGCAACAACGGGCTAATCGCAGGCCTTAACGAGGTTGGAAAACTCTTTGCCTCGAACAGGTATTTTCTCCCACAGGTAATGCTCTCGGCAGAGGCCATGAAGATGGCCTTTGCGAGGCTCAAAAAAGAGTTTAAGGAGAAGTCCGGGCCAAGCCTTGGGCGTGTGCTACTTGCTACTGTTGAGGGCGACATTCACGATATAGGAAAAAACATCGTTGCCACACTTCTTGAGAACCACGGCTTTGAGGTCATAGACCTTGGCAAGAACGTGCCCACAGAGCGCATACTCGAAGAGGCCGTAAAGCGCAAGGTTGACGTTGTGGGGCTCTCTGCCCTTATGACTACAACGGTTATGGAGATGGACAACGTCATAAAAAAATTAAGAGAAAAGGGCATCAAGGTTACTACCATAGTTGGCGGCGCAGTGGTTACCGAGGAGTTCTCGAAAAACATCGGCGCCGATGAGTACGGCGGCGACGCCCTCAGCGCCGTAGAAAAACTTAAAAAACTCATGGAGGTCAAGGCATGAGTGCGAAGGAGGAAAAGGCCTGCTTTGCTGCCGGGTGTTTCTGGCATATTGAGCTTGGCTATAGCAAGTTAAAGGGTGTGCTCAGTACTTGCGCGGGTTACACCGGCGGCTGGTCCGAGGAGCCCTCCTATGAGGAGGTCTGCAGCGGGGGCACAGACCACGCAGAGGCGGTGCTGGTGACTTTTGACCCGGAGATAATCGGTTATAAGGCCCTGCTTACCCGTTTCTGGACCATTCACAACCCTACAACCCTTAACAGGCAGGGCCCCGACGTGGGCACGCAGTACAGGTCAGCCATCTTTTATTTTGACGAGGAGCAGAAGAGCCTTGCCGAAGTTTCAAAGAAGGAGATGGAGGACTCGGGTAAATTTGAAGACCCCATTGTCACGGAGATAACCCCGGCCGGGCCCTTCTACCCGGCTGAGGAGTATCACCAGAGATACCTTGCCAAGCGTGGGGCAAAGACCTGCTGATAGAACCCCATGTTAGGCAGGTTTCAGGGCTTGCCCTATGTATGATATAATTAATAATGCGCCCCATGACCCGGGGCGTTAATCTATTTTACAGGTGGAGTTTGATTTGAAGAGAAAAGAGGGATTTAGAAATATAGCTATCATAGCCCATGTTGACCACGGCAAGACCACGCTCGTAGACGCCATGCTCGCCCAGAGCGGAACCTTTCATGTGCATCAGGAGGTGGCCGAGCGCATCATGGACTCCATGGACCTTGAGCGCGAGCGCGGCATAACCATTACGGCCAAGAATACGGCTGTCTTCTACAAGGACGTTAAGATAAATATCGTTGATACACCGGGGCATGCCGACTTTGGCGGCGAGGTGGAGCGCAGCCTCAACCTTGTTGACGGCGTCATGCTGCTCGTAGACGCCAGCGAGGGGCCTCTGCCTCAGACCCGCTTTGTCCTTAAAAAAGCCCTTGAGAGGGACCTGCCTGTTGTCCTTGTGATAAACAAGATTGACAGGAGTGATGCCCGCATTGAGGAGGTAGTAAGCGAGGTATACGACCTCTTTATAGACCTCGGGGCCTCTGAGGAGCAGATAGAGTTTCCAATACTCTATACCAATGCCAAGGCCGGG
>JBHHUW010000075.1:0-5436 GCA_046753945.1 Thermodesulfobacteriota bacterium | reverse complement strand
GCATCGTCTGGCCCGCCCTGTTGTTGCGCCAAACTCCTCGCCCTTGCCGCGAAGCATCTCGCCGTCGCTGTCGTCAAGTTCCGTGGGAAAGGGCCCCTCGCCAACACGCGTGGTATAGGCCTTAATTACGCCAAGCACGCGGTCAAGCCGTGTTGGGCCAACGCCGCTTCCAGTGGCGGCCTGACCGGCCACGGTGTTGCTTGATGTAACGTAGGGAAAGGTGCCGTGGTCAATATCAAGAAGGGTGCCCTGCGCGCCCTCGAAGAGAATTTTTTTATTTGACTTGATTGCATTATCAAGAAAGAGCGAGGTGTCCTGAATGTACCGGGCTATTTTCTCGGCAAAAGCCATGTAGCGGTTATATATTTCATGTACCTCAAAACCGTCTCCGTGGTGCATGGACTCGATGTAATGATTTTTAAATACCAGGTTTGTCTTTAGTTTGTGCCTGAAGACTTTTTCCTTGAGGAGGTCTCCGCACCTGATGCCGCACCGCGAGACCTTGTCCTCATAGGCCGGGCCGATGCCGCGTTTTGTGGTGCCAATTTTACCATCGCCGCGGAGCCTCTCACGGGCCGCGTCAAGGGTCTTGTGATAGGGCATGATGAGGTTGGCGTTCTGGCTGATAAGAAGGCCTGCGGGGTCGAACCTTCCGGTCTTTTCCAGGACCTCTATCTCCGAGACAAGGACCTCGGGGTCTACGACTACGCCGTCGCCTATGATACAGGTCTTATTGCTGTGCAGTATGCCCGAAGGGAGGAGGTGGAAGATGAATTTTTCGCCGTCCACTATGACCGTGTGTCCGGCGTTGTTGCCGCCCTGAAAGCGTACGATTATATCGGCCTCATCGGTGAGGATATCTACTATCTTACCCTTGCCCTCGTCGCCCCACTGGGCGCCCACTATTACGATGTTTTTTGCCATT
This sequence comes from Thermodesulfobacteriota bacterium, assembly GCA_046753945.1. GTDB lineage: Bacteria > Desulfobacterota > GWC2-55-46 > GWC2-55-46 > JADFVP01 > JAJRZX01. The sequence continues at coordinate 4,511 of JBHHUW010000075.1, read as the reverse complement.
GCCGCACCTCGTTTTGATGGGTTACGCTTCGCTCCACCCATCCTACAAGTACTTTCGTTTTTCCAATTTTGTTATCTGGGGAGCAGAGTGTTTATTAAGAGGCGATTGGCCCCTTCCCCCGCTGGTTTTTTTTGGTGGGCAGAGCCCACCCTACAAGGTTATGTGGGGCGCAAAGTGCATCGTCTAAGGTAAGCAGCCCATCCCCAGTTGGTTTTCTTTGCTAACTTTCTTTTTTCCAAAAGAAAGTTTTTTGATTGCCAGGTACTACCCCTGTGGTCTCTCGGAGCCGTAGAGAGGTTTAACCGGCTGACCTCTCCGTCCTACTGGCATTTTTTTATTGAGGTCTTACAAGTTCCATAGCGGCGACGACGTTCTCGGTCTCAAAGGCAAATCCCGTTGCCGCCCTGGGCGTAGAGCCGTATTTTTCAAGGAGGTGGTCGTACCTGCCGCCGCTAAATAGGGGTTTGCCAAATCCCGCGGCAAAGCCCTCGAATATAACACCTGTATAATAATCAAAACCACGGGCCTCGCCGAGGTCTATGGTAACAAAGTGGGCGAGCCCCTTATCCCTGATGATGGCGAAGACCTCGCTGAGGTTGGTAATAACAGCAAGGGCCGCCTTGTTAGTGAAGAGGCCGTGGGCCTTTTTTAAGACTTCCTCGCCGCCAAAGAGGCCGGGTATCTCTATGAGCCTTTTTTTATCATCAGCGTTTATGCCGGAGCCTGCTTTGTCAAGGGTAGCGCGGAGCGCGGAGTTGTCTTTTAGTCCCACGGCCTCCTGTATCTCCTCTTGAAGGTCCCTCTCAATGGCGAGACCAGAGAGGATATTCTTAAGGAAGCTTACGTCCCCGATGTCAATCTTAAAGTCTCTTAGTCCCACGGCCTGCAGTGCCTCGATGGCCATGATAATCATATTGGCGTCGTCCCGTGGGCTTGCTTTTTCAGAGATAAACTCGGCCCCTATCTGTGGTATCTGGCGGAGCTTTCTCCGTCCATGGCCTACGTACCTGATGGCGTTGTCATTGTAGTATAGTTTCAGCGGCAGGGGGTGTTTTTTCATCCTTGTCGCCGCGAGACGGGCCACCTGCGGGGTGATGTCGGGGCGCATGGCAAGGACTCTGCCCGTAAAGGGGTCGATAAATTTAAGGACCTGTTCCATGAGGTTGCCGCCCATGCCAAGCGCAAGGGTGTCCTCGTACTCAAGAAGCGGTGTGATTATTTTTTCGAAACCATAGCTCGTGAAGAGGCAGCCTATGCCCGCGGCGGCCCGCTCTATCTTCAGGGCCTCTTCGGGAAGGATGTCTCGAACGCCCTGCGGAAGTGATATTGTTTTTGGTGTATTCATTAACGGATTTTTTCTCAAGCAACAATGGGTCTGTTAGTGTTTAGATGAAGCGTCTTACAAGATATTTCTACTCCCAAGAGGGGCTGCGAGATGAGTTTGGTTCAAAACCCTTCTTGCATACTTGTCTTCACCGGGCCAAAGCCCACTTGCAAGGCCGCCCCGGCATGTAAGGGGCCGCCTGCTCTCATGCTCGCCCCCCTGCAGCTTACCCTTTTGCAGCCCGCTCCCTGCCCCCTGCCCCCGTGCTTAGAGCTCTATGAGCCGGGCCGAGAGTATGGAGGAGATGGAGAGTATCTTTTTTATAAGCTCCTCGGAGAGAGGCGTGTCTATGTTCCATACGGAGACGGCATGGCCCCCTGTTGCCTGTCTGCCAAGGTGCAGTCTCGCGATATTCACTTTATTTTCCGCAAGGAGGCATCCCACGTTGCCGATAACGCCGGGCACATCCTCGTTGTATATAAGGAGTAGAAAACCCTCGGGTATGGCATCGAGGAAGAAGTTGTTTATGCGCACTATACGGGCTTCCCGTTTTCCAAAGAGCGCGCCCTCGACGAGTTCCTCGCCTTCTTTTGTCTTTACCTTTATTGTGATGGAGCTGGCAAAGTCTATGCTTCTGCTGGACTTTGTCTCGATGACGCGTATGCCGCGCTCCTTGGCCACAAAGGAGGCGTTGACAAAGTTGACGTTCATATCAAGTACCTGGGAGAGGATGCCCTTGACGCAGGCTATTGAGATGGGCGTAACATCAAGGTCAACGACATCGCCGCTGTACTCGATGGTGACTTCTTCAATGCCGCCTGCGAGAATCTGACCCTGAAAGTTACCGAGTTTTTCTCCAAGGGTGATATACGGCGCAAGGGAGGCGAGGAGTTCCGAGGGCACGGAGGGTACGTTTATGGCGTTCCTTATGGTGCCGTCCAGAAGATAGTCGCATATCTGCTCAGATACGGCCACGGCCACGTTCTCCTGCGCCTCAAGAGTAGAGGCCCCGAGATGCGGCGTAAGTATTATCTCGTCAACTCCTAAGAGCGGGTTATCCGCGTCAGGAGGCTCTTTTTCGTATACGTCACAGGCCGCCCCCGCTACTATGCCTTCTTTTACTGCCCAGACCAGGTCCTCCTCGTTCACTATGCCGCCGCGGGCGCAGTTGATAATGCGCACGCCTTTTTTCATCTTCTTAAAGGTCTCTTTGCAGAGTATATTTTTTGTCTCTGCTGTAAGGGGAACGTGTACGGAGATAAAGTCGCTCTTTGCAAAGAGCTCATCCATGGTCACAGTGGAGATGCCCAGCTTATCGGCGGCCTCAGCTGATATATAGGGGTCATAGGCAATGACCTGCATGCTCAGCCCAATGGCCCTTGTGGCCACTATGCCGCCTATGTTGCCAACTCCGAGGATACCGAGGGTCTTGCCTGTTACCTCGGTGCCCTGGAATTTTTTCTTCTCCCATTTTCCAGCCTTCATGGAGGCCGTTGCCTGAGGGATATTTCTCGATAATGCGAGCATCATGGATACGGCGTGCTCGGCCGTGGTGACGGTATTGCCGCCGGGCGTGTTCATGACAACTACGCCCTTTTCCGTGGCCGCGGGCAGGTCTATGTTGTCCACGCCTGTTCCGGCCCTGCCGATGACCTTGAGGTTAACGGCGGCCTCTATTATCTCAGGCGTTGCCTTTGTTGCGCTTCGTACTACAAGGCCGTCAAACCCTTTTATCTTTTCCTTTAGCTCTTCGGGCTTAAGCCCTGTATCTACCACGCACTCGATGCCGCGCGATTTAAATATTTCCTCGGCGCGCGAGCTCATGCTGTCACTTATAAGTACCTTCATTATTTATAAACCTCGCTAAGTATCTTTTGCGCCGCGGCTACGCCGGCGCCAAGGGTTACGTCAGCGCCGAATTTCTTAAGGGCCATCTCAATGGCGGAGACGGCGATTATTACATCAAAGGTATCTGCGTAGCCCAGATGGGCGACGCGTACGATCTTGCCCTTCAAGTGGTCCTGACCGCCGGCGATAGTTACGCCCATATCGTCACGGAGGTACTTTACAAATGCCGCCCCGTCAATCTCTTCGGGGACAAAGATGCCCGTTACGGCGTTGCTGGGGGTCTCCGGCGCAAGGAGCTTTAGCCCCAGAGCCTCTCCGGCGGCCCTGGTGGCGCGCGCCAGACGGTCATGCCTTGCAAAGACGTTCTCAAGGCCCTCTTCCTTTATAAGGCTAAGAGATTCACGGAGCCCTACTATGAGAGAGACGGCCGGTGTATAGGCCGTTGTCTGTTTGGCGATATTTTTTCTCTCTTTCTTAAAGTTAAAGTAGTAAGGAGATAAGGTGGATTTCTCCGCAAAACCCCATGCCTTCTCGCTAAGGGCCGCAAAGGCGAGCCCCGGCGGGAGCATGAAGGCCTTCTGCGAGCCCGAGACAAGTACGTCTATGCCCCAGTCGTCCATGGGCACGTCAAAGACACCTACGGCCGTAATGCCGTCAACTATGGTAAGGCAATCCCTGTCCTTTGTAAGGGCCGCTATCTCTCTTACAGGGTGGGCCACTGTGGTGGAAGTCTCCGAGGCCTGCGTGAGCACGCCCTTTACCTTAGGGTTGGCATCGAGGAGCGCCTTAACCTCTGCTACATCCACGGCCTTTCCCCACTCCACCTTTATGGTCTGCACCTTGAGGCCGTAGGCCTCTGCTATCTGTCCCCAGCGCTCGCCGAACTTACCGCCGTTGATGGCGATAACCTCGTCGCCGGGGCTAAAGAGGTTTGTTATAGAGCCTTCCATGGCCCCTGTGCCAGATGAGGCCAGGATGAGCACGTCCTCTTTTGTCTGAAAGACGTATTTCAGCAGGTCTTCTGTCTCCTGAAAGATGGCCGAGAACTGCGGCGTTCTGTGATGGAGAATGGGACCGGACATGGCCATAAGTGTGGATTCAGGCACGGGTGTGGGGCCCGGCGCGAGTAGATATTTTTTCATGAATACTGAACCTCCCTCTATTTTTTGATAATCAAGTCTTAATATTTCACGGGATATTTTTCACTGAAAAAAATAATCCCACCGCATACCTTATCATGACCCCTGGTTAAGGGGCTGCTTCTCTGGGGGGGCAGAAGAGACCCCCTTGTAAAGCCGGACGTTTCAAAATATCAAAAGACCGGCCCCATGTCAAGAAA
>JBHHUW010000074.1:0-5928 GCA_046753945.1 Thermodesulfobacteriota bacterium | reverse complement strand
ACTGAAGATACATCTTGCTCCCTCGCAACCGTCGGAAAAAAGAAAGTAAGACAAAAAAACCAACGGGGGGATGAGCCCAGCACCTCTGAGTGTACATTGTGCTCCCAAGCTGCCTTGGAAAAAAGAAAACCTTGTAGGGTGGGCTCTGCCCACCAAAAAAACTTCCTTTAAACGGAGTAGGTCTCTTGGCAATAATACCAGTACTCATGTACCATCACGTAAACCCCAATGACGGGGATATGATAACCGTAACCCCCCGGGCATTCGAGGCGCACCTCCAGTCAATAAAGGAGAACGGCTACAGGACCCTCGCGCTTAATGAGCTGCAGGCTTTTATGGAAGGCTCACTTAAGATCAGGGAACGGGCCGTGGTCATCACCTTTGATGATGGTTACCTTGATAACTTTGTCTACGCATTTCCGCTATTAAAAAAATACGGGCTACGCGCCGTTATCTTCACCGTAACAGGCTGGCTCGACGGGGCGAGCTACGCGCCCATTGACGAAGAAGGCCTGCTGGCCTTTAAAAATAAGATACCCTCTCACAATAAGGCCAAGGACCTTGTGGCAAGAGAGGCCTATAGCGAAGTGATTATGAACTGGGATATGGCGCGGACTATGAAAGATAGCGGCCTTGTTGAGTTCGCCTCACATACGGTCTCACACACAGAGTGTGACGCGCTCCCGGAGAAAATACTTGAACGCGAGCTCAGGAACTCGAAAAAAAGGCTCGTAGAGGAGCTAAAAACCCCCTGCGAGCACATCTGCTGGCCCCGGGGCCGCTTCAATAAGACGGCCGTAGGGGTAGCGGAAAAGCTGGGATACAAGGGGTGCTTTACCACGAATCGCGGCATAGTCCGCCAGGGGCTTAACCCCATGTCCATAAACCGCATAGCCGTAAAGGCCCCGCCAGGATGGGTGGGCAAGAGGCTCGCTATCTATACAAGCCCCCTGCTGAGCCGCCTCTACCTTGGCATAAAAGGCAAGACGTGATGAAGTTAAGGCCCATGGAAAGTATCGTATATTTCATCTTGAGGGTAATGGCGCGTAAAGACGCGAGAGACCGGACTCTAAAATCTCTACAGAAGGGGTCTCAAAAAAATATCCTCATCGTCTCCTCAACGGCCATTGGTGATACGCTCATGAGTACACCTGCCATTGGAGCGCTGCGTAAATGCTTTCCAGAGGCGCGCCTGATAGCTCTCTTCAACAAGGCTAATATGGAGCTATTCAGGGATAACCCGAATATCGACGGTGTAGTCCCCTATTACGGCGGCTGGAAAAAATTTATCTCCACAATATTGGAATTAAAAAAATACTCCTTTGACACGGCCCTTATCCTTCACGGCAACGAGCCGCAGGCAACGCCCATGGCCTATCTCTCCGGTGCGAGGTTTATCGTAAAACTGCCAAATGCCAGCAAGTTCAACTTTCTCCTCTCAAACAGCTCACCTCTACTCACCTGGGCTGAGCTTGGCCACGGCATTCGGGCGCGCCTGCAAGCCGCGGCCCTCCTTGGATGCGAGGCAGATGGCCTGGAGATGGATCTTCCCTTAAATAAAGACGCCCATGAGGAGGCTGAGATTTTTTTAAGACAAGAGGGGATAAAACCGGAGCATACTCTCATTGGCCTGAACCCCGGGGCCTCCACGCTTAGCAGGCAGTGGTTCCCGGCCCGGTTTGCCGAGCTTGCCAGGAGGCTCACCACGGCAAGACCTGACGTTAGAATAATCCTTACGGGATCGCCAGAAGAAAAGGGGCTCTGCCGTGAGATAGACCGACTTATGAAAGAGCAAGGCAGCGGTGGAGGGGGAGAAAAAGCCGCCATCGCCGCAGGAAGGCTCAGCCTTAACGCGACGGCGGCCCTCATAAAAAAACTCCACGTCTTTGTCACAGGAGACACAGGCCCCATGCACATGGCCTATGCCCAAAAAACTCCCGTAGTGGCCCTCTATGCCGTAAGCGAACCGGAGCGCACAGGCCCTCTTACGCACAAAAACCTTCACAGGATTATCAAAAAGCCGCGGACCTGCGAGCCATGTATCAGCAAAAAATGCGTGTATCAGGAGTGCATGGAGCAGATTACCGTTGACGAGGTTTTCAGCGCTCTTACTGATATACTTGAAAAACACGGGGCCAAAAAAAAGCACAGGCAGAGAAAATGACAAACACCATCGGACCCTGCAAGGGTAATATGATAGGCGACGGGCCATCGGGAAAGGGACTCTTCCCGGCCTCCGGAGGGAAGCTGAAAAAAATCCTTATCGTCTACTTCCAACGGCCCCCCATCATAGAGTACCTGCAAAAGGCCTTTAAGGGCCGCGGCATAGAGGCGCGAGAGTTTTACTCCGACTCCAATAACTGGTTTGACCAGTTTGTCATACGCCCTATAAACAAGACGGCCCATAATTTGCGCATTATCCCGAAAAACAGGTTTCTCTTCGAGGCCCATCCTCTCTGCCAGCTCAGATACCGTAATAGAAAACTCATTGAAGAGGTAGATACCTTTTGCCCCGACCTTGTCCTTCTCATCAGAGGTTACGGGTACCAGCACGGCACACTGGCCGAGGTTCGGCGTAGATGCAAGCTCTTTGGCTGGTGGATAGAGCGCGAAGAAGGCGCAGAAGAGGCCATAGCCGAGGCCGCCCTCTTTGATTACTACTTTTTTCTTCACTCTTCTGCGGTAACCCTTGCCAAAAAGCAGGGCCTCGGCAAGATCGGTCATATTCCCCACAGCGTGGATACAGGCGTCTTCCGCCCGCTTGGTCTAGCAAAAAAATACGACTGGTCCTTTGTCGGCGGCTGGTCCGAGGCGCGCGAAGAGTTCATAAGAAAGGCCGTGGCGGTCTCTTCAAATGGCGCATTATACGGTCCCAAATGGAAGAAAAAATTACAGGCAGCAGGCAAGGCAGCAAAAGGCATTGCTAAGGGCGACTCCATATGGGGCGACTCCCTTGTAAGGCTATATAACGAGAGCCGGGTGGTGATAAACCATACTCACTGGGGCCTCGGAGGAGGCAGGGAACGCACAGGCCTCACCATGCGCGTCCTTGAGGCCGCGGCCTGCGGGTCCTGCATGCTTACTGACGGCTCGGCAGACCTCACCTCTCTGGTAACTCCCGGTAAAGATGTGGTATTGTATAAGGACCTGGACGATTTTTCCGCCGAATTAAAGCGGCTCCTTACCAACGATGGGCTAAGAGAGCGAATAGCCCGTACAGGTATGGAAGATATAAGAAAAAAATTTTCATATGATGATATTGTGGATAAGATTATGATGAGATACGAGGACCTCGTTGGGGACAGAGGGCAGAGAAAGGGCAATGTGTCCGGTGCAGGCGGGGACGAGGCTCATGAGAGATAACAAACAATTCTGGAGCGAGCTTACCAAAGGCCGGCAGAGGGCCGTGGAGACACTGCCCAATATCCTGAAATTGCCTGTTGTGCGGGACAGGATTGAGGTATTAAAAAATTACGTAAAAGACGGGGACCGTCTCCTTGATATTGGCGCCAATGACCGCACCCTTGGGAGGCAATTAAAAGAAGCGGGCCTTGGGGTAAAGTACGTAAGCCTCGATGTTGACAGAAATTTTGAACACGATTACTACGACCTTGACGAAATCAAGGGCTCCTTTGATGTCATCACGGCCTTTGAGGTCATTGAGCACGTAAGCCCCGCTGAGATAATGGAGATTTTTAGTAAAGCGCAGGCACATCTCAAGGCAGGAGGTCACTTTATTATCAGCACACCTAACGTATGCCACCCCGTTATCCTCTGGCGCGACTGCACCCACATAACGCCTGTAAGGTATGACGAGGTCTACGGATTTTTTCACGCCCTTGGTTTTCTTGATGTTAACATATACCGCGGCGGCAAGACCAGGTGGAAGGACCGCTTCTGGGCCTTTGTCTACAGGCCCCTCTTGAAGCTCCTTCGCCTCGACTATATACGCCACATCATAGTAACTGGAAGGAAGGCTTAGAAATAGAAATGCAGAAGAAAAAGATACTTATACTTGATACAGGCAAGGAGTGGGGCGGCGGCACGGTAAGCCTCCTTGAGCTCCTTAAGAGGGTTGATTCCTCGCGGTTTGAGTTTACGGCCCTCTTCTATACAAACTACAAAAAAGGCGGCGGCTCGGACATAAGGACAGAGCTTGAGGCCCTTGGCGTGGAGTTTATCCACCTGGAGATGAAGGCGAGATTTTACTCCAAGGCCGTAAAAGAGGCGGTGCGCGGTGCGCTCTGGCCCATTCCCTTCATGAGAAAAAGGTTTATCTCTTTTCATGATTTCACCGGACGCATAGAGCCCGCCGCAAGGGCCATCTCCTCCGTACTGCGAGATGGCGGCTTTGATATGCTTTATCTGAACAACCAGCCAAGCTCCAACCTGGAGGGTATTCTGGGAGCAGGGCTCGCAGGTACTCACTGCGTACAGCACTCAAGGGTGGAGGTAACGCTCACACCGGCCGAGGCCGAAGAGGTAAACAGGGTGGTGGAGCACGTGATATGTGTCTCCAGGGGGGTAATGGATTCCCTTGTCACCGCAGGCGTTCATGCCGATATATGCAGCGTTGTCCATAACGGCGTAGACTCGGCGCTTAAAGAGGAGCGTGCCCCTGAAGAGGTGAGAGAGGCCCTGGGGGTTAAGGATGGTGAATTCCTTATAGGCACCGTAGGCTCTCTTATAAAGAGAAAGCGCGTGGAACTGCTCCTAAAGACATTGGCCATACTTAAAGAAAAGGGGCTAAAGATAAGAGGCCTCATTGTAGGGGCGGGTCCCGAGGAAGGGGCCCTTAAAGACAGGGCCGAGGAGCTTGGCATTACGGAGATCGTTACTTTCACCGGTTTTTCCACGGAGCCCCTCTCCTACATAAAGGCCATGGACGTCTTTATGCTCACCTCTATAAAAGAAGGTCTGCCGCGGGTAATATTAGAGGCCATGCTTTTGGAGCGGCCCGTAGTGGCTGCCCGGGTTACGGGGCCCACTGAGCTTGTAATTGATGATGTCACGGGTTTTCTCGTTGAGGGCGTGGAGGCAGAGGATTTTGCCACGCGCGTAGAGACCCTTCTTCACTCTCCGGAGCTCCGCCGTGGCATGGGGCAGAAGGGAAAGAGAGAGGTCCTGAAAAATTTTTCCATGGACGCCTATGTTCAGGGCGTACTCAGAGTCTTTAATGAGGTCTTTAGCAGATAATGCCGTCTATTGACTGGAGTGATTTAAAAAAAAGGCGCGAAGAGGTTAAGTCTCTATATCCCTCCATTCGAAAGGTCCCGCTTACCTATGCCACAAAGAGGGAGCTCATAAGAGGAATTCTGCGCGATCTTTCGGGAAGCGTCCTTGATGTGGGGGGTTCGGGCAGGTTCGTGGGCAAGCTCTGTGATGAGGCGCCCTCAATAAAAGAGTACAGGTCCATGGATGTCGATACCACGGGGGGCCACGACTACGAGAGCCTCTCTGAGATTACTCGCACCTTTGACTCGGTCTTTGTCCTTGACGTAATCGAGCATCTGGAGCTAAATGAAGGCGCGAAGATGCTCTCTGAATGCGAGAGGCTCTTAAGCCCGGGGGGCACAATTATCCTCACCATGCCCAACAACCTCCACCCCACAGCCTTTAGCGGTGATGTGACGCATTGCACCTCGTACCGCTACCATGAGCTTGGCGCCCTGCTCCTTATATGCGGTTTTTCAGGGCTATCCATTTCAAGGGTCTCGGCAAAAGACAAGGCGGGACACAGGCTTCTGGCAAGGCTGCTGGCGCCCATAATGCGTTTTATGGATGTGGATTTTGCCACGGGGATTTTGGTAAAAGCGAAAAAACCCTGAGCTGAAGCAAGGTGGGAGCAAGATGCAGCTTTAGTGGTAATAGGTTGATTCCCCCTTTGGTTTTCTTTGGCTTGGTTTCTTTTTTCCGAAAGTATCGAGG
>JBHHUW010000073.1:0-6061 GCA_046753945.1 Thermodesulfobacteriota bacterium | reverse complement strand
AGGCGCGTAGCTCAGTGGGAGAGCGCTACCCTGACACGGTAGAGGTCGGCGGTTCGAAACCGCCCGCGCCTACCAGACAGTAGAGGCGTCCTCCGCCTGTTTTTCCCCTTGAACCTCTTGTAATGCGCTGATATACGGAGGTTTTGTGGAAAATTGGCGTTGGCGTCTTTTATGAATTTCATAAGGCCCGTACTATGACCACTATAAATATGCAGGACGGAACCACCCTCGAATGTGCGCCTGAAAAGACCTTTTTTGATATTCTTATGGCCCATGACAAGGGCCTGTTGAAAAAATGCGTGGCCATGAAGGCAGGTGAGAGCATCCTTGACCTCACGGCCGCTGTAGAGACCGCAGAGGGTGTATCTGTTGTAGAGCCTGTTAAACTCGACTCAGAGGATGGCCTCGAGGTAATGCGCCACTCCACGGCTCACGTCATGGCAGAGGCTGTAAAAGAGCTCTTTCCAGAGGTGAAGTTTGCCATTGGCCCCACCATAGAGAACGGTTTTTATTATGATTTTGACGTGCCGGAGCCCTTTACGCCGGAGGATCTGAAGTCAATAGAGAAAAAAATGACCGAGATAATAAGGGCCAACCACCCCTTTAGCTCAATGGTCCTCACCAGAGACGCTGCCCTTGATTTTTTCAGAGAGAGAAAAGAGGATTACAAGGTAGAGATAATCGAGGACCTTACCGAGGAGACCGTTACACTCTACACTCAATCCGGGTTTACGGACCTCTGCCGGGGTCCACATATTCCTTCAACAGGTTATATAAAGGCCTTCAAGCTCACGGGGAGCGCCGGGGCCTACTGGCGCGGTGATGAGAGCCGAAAAATGCTTCAGCGTCTCTACGGCACGGCCTTTGCCAGCAAGTCCGACCTTAAAGACCATCTTAAACGTCTTGAAGAGGCCAGAAAGAGGGACCATCGCCGCATAGGTAAAGACCTTGACCTTTACTCTACAAGCCCTGAAATAGGCGCAGGTCTTGTGCTATGGCACCCCAAAGGCGCAGTCGTAAGGGGCATCATAGAGGATTTCTGGAGGGATAGACACAGGAAAACTGGCTACGATATTATATATTCGCCCCATGTGGCCAGTGTGGACCTCTGGAAGACCTCAGGTCACTGGGACTTTTATAAAGAGAACCTCTTCTCGCCCATGGACCTTGAGGGGCAGGAGTATATCGTAAAACCCATGAACTGTCCCTTCCATATAGAGGTCTACAAGTCCCGCTTAAGAAGCTACCGCGACCTGCCCATCAGGTACGCCGAGCTTGGCACTGTGTACAGATACGAGCGCTCCGGTGTGCTCCACGGCCTCTTGCGTGTGCGGGGCTTTACCCAGGACGATGCCCATATATTTATGACCCACGCCCAGATGGAAGAGGAAATAAAGAGCGTACTGAACTTTACCCTTTACATATTGCGGTCTTTCGGGTTTAATGAGTTTGATATATATCTCAGCACAAGGCCCGATAAGTACGTTGGGGACCTTGCTGACTGGGCTCGCGCCGAGGCCGCCCTTGGAGGAGCCATGGAATCGCTGGACCTGCCCTATACGGTGGATCCCGGCGAGGGTGTTTTTTACGGGCCCAAGATAGATATAAAAATTAAAGACGTGCTTGGAAGAAGCTGGCAGTGCTCCACCCTTCAGGTAGACTTCAACCTCCCCGAGCGCTTTGATGTAACTTACAGGGACTCAAGCGGCGTTGATGCCCGCCCTATAATGCTCCACAGGGCCCTTATGGGCTCTCTTGAGAGGTTTATGGGCTGTCTCGTAGAGCACTATGCCGGGGCCTTTCCGCTCTGGCTCGCTCCCGTACAGGTCCGTGTGCTTACTGTAACGGAGCGCAACCTGGAGTACGGCGAGCAGGTCTTAAGTGTACTTAAGGACGCCGGCCTCCGGGCTGATCTTGATGATAGAGGCGAAAAACTCGGCTTCAAGATAAGAGAAGGCGAGATGGAAAAGATACCCTACCTCCTTGTCCTGGGAGACAGGGAGCAGGAAGAAGAGAAGGTAGCGCCAAGGGCAAAGTGGAAGGGCGTACTTGATAATATGAGCATAAGTGAATTTTTGGAGATGCTTAACAAAGAAAACAAACCGCAAGGGGGTAAGTTACAATAGCAAGGGATAGGACACGGACCAATAGTCTAATAAAGGTAGCAGAGGTGAGGGTTGTTGATGTAGAGGGTAATCAGCTCGGTGTAATGACGACACCTGAGGCCCTTAGTATCGCCGAGGACGCAGGTCTTGACCTTGTGGAGGTAGCCCCTCAGGCAAAACCACCTGTCTGCCGTATTATGGATTACGGTAAATATAAGTACCAGATGAGCAAGAGGGCCCGCGAGGCTCGAAAAAAACAGACCGTTATCAACATAAAAGAGATTAAACTCCGCCCCAAGACGGATGAGCACGATTTTCTCTTCAAGGAGCGCAATGCCAGGAGGTTCCTTGAGTCCGGCGACAGGGTGAGGTTCTTTGTATTTTTCAGAGGCAGGGAGATAGTCCATAAGAACATCGGCGAGGACATGCTTAAACGCATCGTCGAGGACCTTAAAGAGGTGGGCAGCGTTGAGGCGCCGCCAAGAATGGAGGGCCGCAAGATGACCATGCTCCTGGCCCCTGTTCAGCTAAAAGAAAAAAAGGGGGCCTGAGAAGGGGCTGATTGGGGGACATGACGGGGACAAGGATGGACTGAGAAGGCAAGTCCCATTGTGTGCTCATTGGACTTTACAGAGGGATTGGCAGGGTGCCTGACGGGGGGATTGGCAGGGGGGCGTTACGGCCGGCTTTATTGGGGGATTGATGTGAGGGGCTGACTCTTACCCTTTTGGAATCCATTGGCTGAGGCCTTTAGTGTCTATGAGCGTGAGGACATAAATGAATTAGCCCTTGATTGGGGCGGTGCGATGGATAGGGTCAAGAAGGGCCCGTTAAGGTGATATAATATCCGAGCCATGCGTTGATAACGAAAAGGCTCATGAATGATTGAAGGAGAAAGAAATGCCGAAGATGAAGACAAACAGAGGGGCCGCGAAGAGGTTCAAGCTTACCGGCACCGGCAAGGTTAAACGCAAGAAATCAGGCCTCAGACATATACTTACGAATAAATCGAACGCACAGAAACGCGGTCTTAGAAAGTCGGGACTCGTATCTGAGGCAGACACAAGGGCCGTAAAGAGGATGCTCTCCTGCAGTTAGAAGGGCGCTGGTCTTTGTTGTACGGGTCTTGGTGGCACAGGGTGTGACGAGACCTTCTTCCAGATATCATGTATTTGTTCTAACGTACTGTAAATATAAAGTAATTTTCGAGGGAGTTTTAAGATGCCAAGGGTTAAGAGAAGTGTAAACGCAAAGAAAAAAAGGCGCAAGGTCCTAAAGGCCGCAAAGGGCTATCGCGGCGGAAACGGCAACCTCTACCGCATTGCCACTGAGGCCGTGGAGAGAGGCCTTGCCTATGCATACCGTGATAGAAGGACAAAAAAGAGGGTCATGCGGAGGCTCTGGATTACAAGGATAAACGCCGCGGCCAGGCTTAACGGCATATCATACTCAAGGCTCATGAACGGCCTTGCCGCCTCTGGTTCCGGTCTTGACAGAAAGGTCCTTGCCGATATAGCCGTAAGAGACCCCGAGGCTTTTTCCCGCATTGTGGAGAGCGCCAGGACTGCTGCTGCTTCATAATGGTTTTTCATCACCGGTTTAAGTTTTAAAAAATCTCCCACGCTCAGGAACACTACAGCCGCTTCTTTACGGAAGCGGCCAATTTCTTCTTATGAAAAATGAATAAAAGGCTTTCCGAGATACGTGATGAGGCGCTTCTCTCTATTAAGGAAGCGGCTTCGCTGGACGATGCCAACTCCCTTAAGGTAAAGTACCTTGGCCGTAAGGGTGAGATATCCTCTCTCCTTAAGGGCCTCGGCTCGCTGGACCCCTCCGAGAGGCGCGAGGCCGGTCAGGAGATAAACAACGTAAAGGCCGCCATTGAGGAGTCTATTGATTCCCGCATTTCAGCCCTTCAGAGTTCTCTCGCTAAAGAAAAACTCGGAACCGAGTCCATAGATATTACACTTCCGGGCCGTAAACCATACGCCGCAAAACTGCACCCCGTTACAACCATAATGAACGAGGTGGAGGACATTTTCACGGGACTGGGTTTTTCCATCGCCGAGGGCCCTGAGCTGGAGCTTGATTATTATAATTTTGAGGCCCTTAATATCCCCAGAGACCACCCGGCCCGCGATATGCAGGATACCTTCTATATCTCCAATGATCTCCTTCTCCGTACGCATACCTCGCCTGTTCAGGTAAGGGTAATGGAGGCCGGTGCGCCGCCGCTCCGTGTCATTGCCCCGGGCACGGTCTACCGCCGCGACTCAGACGTGACGCATACCCCTATGTTCCATCAGGTAGAGGGTTTTATGGTTGGCAGCAGCGTCACCTTCAGCAATCTCAAGGCAGTGCTTACTCATTTTCTTGAGACCCTCTTTGGCAAGGGTGTCTCCGTAAGGTTTCGGCCCAGTTTCTTCCCCTTTACCGAGCCCAGCGCAGAGGTGGACATCCAGTGCGTAATATGCGGCGGCTCGGGCCCGTCCTGCAGGGTCTGCAAGGGCACGGGCTGGCTTGAGATACTTGGCGCCGGAATGATTCATCCTAATGTCTTTAAGGCCGTGGGCTATGATGCGGACGAGGTCTCAGGTTTTGCATTCGGTCTCGGCATTGAGAGGATAGCCATGCTTAAATTCGGTATAGATGATATCAGGCTCTTTTTTGAGAACGACCTCAGGTTTATAACTCAGTTTTAAGTCATTCATACATATTGGATTAATCAAGGATTTACGCTAATGCTCTATAGCTATAACTGGCTTAAGGAATATCTCGAGGAAGTGCCGCCCCCCGATGAGCTCGCCCGTATACTTACCATGGGCGGCGTGGAGGTAGACTCTATCCGTGAGCTCGGTGGTGAGATAGCAGGCGTTGTCACGGCGAGGATAAAGTCCAGAGAAAAGCACCCCAACGCCGACAGGCTCAGCCTCTGCACCGTAACAACGGGGGAGACGGAGTTTCAGATTGTATGCGGAGCTGATAACATGAGCCCAGGCGATGCCGTGGCCCTTGCTATAGTGGGGGCTACGCTGCCGGGTGGATTCAAGATAAAAAAGTCCAAGATAAGGGGCGTCACCTCAGAGGGCATGATGTGCTCGGAGGCCGAGCTGGGTTTCGCGGAAAACTCCGAGGGCATACTCATACTGCCGGAAGATACCCCTCTTGGTGTGGATTTAAAGGACTTTCTTGAGTTGAATGACGTCATTTTTGAGATATCCGTTACCCCGAACCGCGGCGATGTCTTAAGCATCAAGGGCCTTGCCCGCGAAATTGCCGCGCTTACGGAAAAGGGTTTTATACTTACTGAGGAAGGCGAGGGCGAAGACCCCCCTCCGGGGCCGGACATCATAGACATCGACGTTGAAGAGGGCGGGGCCTGTCCAAGGTACACGGCCATGGTTATCGAGGGAGTAAAGGTAGGACCGTCGCCGGACTTTGTCGTCTCAAGGCTGGCGGCCCATGGTCTCCGCTCAGTAAACAACGTAGTGGATATTACCAACTATATACTCCTTGAGCTCGGCCAGCCCATGCATGCCTTTGACCTTGACAAGATT
This sequence comes from Thermodesulfobacteriota bacterium, assembly GCA_046753945.1. Classification (GTDB taxonomy): domain Bacteria; phylum Desulfobacterota; class GWC2-55-46; order GWC2-55-46; family JADFVP01; genus JAJRZX01. The sequence continues at coordinate 399 of JBHHUW010000073.1, read as the reverse complement.
AAGGACAGGACCATAAGGGTAAGGCCTGACAGGAAGGGCGAGACCCTTAAGACCATAGACGGAACAGAGATAGAGTTCTCCGGAGCCACGGCCGTGGTAATTGCCGACGGCGCCGGCCCCGTAGCCGCAGGAGGCATTATGGGCGGCGAGGCTACCTCCGTTACTGAAGAGACTACCCGCATATTGCTTGAATCGGCCTTTTTTGAGCCTTCCGCCATAAGACGGGCCTCAAAAGCCCTTGGCCTTGCCTCGGACTCCTCATACAGGTTCGAGAGAGGCGTTGATATTGTGAACGTAAGGGTGGCTCTTGTAAGGGCGGCGGCTATGATTATCGAGCTCACAGGCGGGCGCGCGCCCGGAGGGGTTATTGATATTTATCCCGAGAGGTTTACCCCTGCT
>JBHHUW010000072.1:0-6069 GCA_046753945.1 Thermodesulfobacteriota bacterium | reverse complement strand
GCCGTTCATGGGAGTGCGTATCTCGTGGCTCATATTGGCCAGAAACTCGCTCTTAGCCTGGTTTGCGTCCTCTGCCCTGTCATGTGCCTCTACAAGCTCTCTGCGGCCCTCCTCAAGTATTGCAAGCATATTATTGAAGGTCTCGCCGAGATCAAAAAAGGCATTGCTTCTGGCGCCCCGGTATACTTCACACTCTCTGCAGTCCTTAAGTTTCTGGGCATACTTTCCCTGCACCTCACCTCTGCATAAGGTGCCGGTAAATTCCCAGCATCTTTTATTCTCATAATTCTCGTAAGACGGGCAATCCGTCTTATCGCATTCCATTTCTATCCAGCACTTCATCAGAGAGGTGTTATTGAAGCGTACTGTAGGGTCTTTCTCCAACACGACCTTTTCCATTACCCTCTTTAATTCTTTTGCCGTGGTCTTGAGCATATTATTAAGGTTAGAGAGGCCCCTGTTGCTTTCTGCCAGTTCTGCCTCGCCTCTCTTGCTCTCGGTAATATCAGAGATAATAAGACCGGCGCCATCGGCGACTTTGAAGGCCTTTATAATATAATGCCTCTCCATTCCAGGCGCCCCTTGAATATAATCACCCTCATAAAATGACTCGCCTGAGCTTATGGTCTGCAAAAACCCCGCAATAATGCCTGAGCCTTCAAACTCCGGAAAGAGTCTTGTGATTTTTGCGCCTATGGCCTTCTTCCCGGAGACCCCGGCCATCTTCATACCACTCTCGTTAATAAGAGAGACCTTAAGTTCAGCGTCGAGTATGAGAAGCGTATCCGTGGCGGTCTTCATGAACCCCTCAAGGCGTTCTTCTTTTTCCAGGATTATCTCCGCCGTCTTTCTCCTCTGCCTAATTTCCTTCATTAAGAGGATGAGAATATATACTGTAACGGCAAGTACTGAAAAGAGGACTCCAAGGGTAATCAGAAAATCATCGTAGGCCTTACTGGAGAGGCCCTCACTCATGAGGTAAAGTCTATTATTAAGAGAATCACCAACCTCCTGGAGAAGCCTAATCCTCTTTGAGGTGAGATCAAACCAATCCATACCCTTCATACCATTGAGAGCGCCGCCAGGGCCGTCGGAGATTATAACCTGGCGCATATGCTCTACCTTATCAAGTACGGACCTCTCCATGGTATCTTTGAATATCTTCAGCGCCTCAGTATCGGCTGTATGAAGAAAGAACTCAAAAAGTATCGCCTGGCTCTCGATTAGTCCTCTGAAGCGGCTATAGGCCTCGTTATCAAAGCTGCCCTTTATAATGCCGGCGGCTCCCATGGCCCGTTCCTGACCTGCATATTCCTTGTAATGGATGAAGCTTACATAGGTATTTATTTTATTTGTTATTGAGACGTCTGTAGAGTGCTCGCCCACTGTCACAACAACATCAAAGATGGCATTTATGGTATCACTGTAAAAGGAAAAGATTTCATCGTGGGAGGCCCTGGCTGAGGCCAGGCTCGATCTAATCTTATTCAGGGCAGTAAGACGGATATTTACTATAGAGACTTTCTTTGAAGTCTCAGTATGAAAATTACCCGATAAAACCCTCTTCAGAGCAGGATGAACTCTCTTCAGCGCTTTGTCTGTCTGAAGTCGCTGTCTTCTAAGCCTTGCCATCACATCACCTTCCTGCCCTGTCATATAGGCAAGAGTTAGACCCCGCTCAATCTGAAGCGAATCGGCAACCTTGTTCAAATCCAGAATAAGCGCCATAAGCTCACGCGTCTGGCTCATCTCACGAGAGACTTTCCAGTGATTAAGGGCGCTATTGCTGGAAAACCACAGAAGTCCGGCTACTGGCAGGATAAAGGCTATGATCAAGCGCCGGTATATGCTTAATTTATCAGACATATTTAACCTTAAAGGTAAAGAACCCCCTGTTATGAATCTTAAATAAAAGCTGATTGAGCGATACTATCAAATTTAACTCAGATTATTTCAAATACGCACCTCTGATTATTATCGGCAATAAAAAAGACCCCCTTTAATAAGGGGGTCTTTTTTTTGGAGATATATGGGGGATAAAATACGGTGGTTTCTTAATCCAGTGTCTTGGCCTTGAGCTTTGGCGGGTTCTCCTCTTTTTCCAGGGCCTGGGCCTCGGCATCAGGGGGCTCGCCTCCAATCTTCTTAAGCTCTCCGGCAACGGCATCTCCCATCTCAGAGCAGGAGACAAGGGTTGTGCCTTTTTTTGTCTTATCATATATATCAGCAGTTCTAAGCCCCGCCTCAAGGACGGCCTCCACGGCATCCTCTATGGCCGCTGCAGGCTCAGGCATATTAAATGAGTACTGCATCATGAGAGCGCATGAGAGTATGGTGGCAAGGGGGTTGGCTATGTTCTTGCCTGCAATATCAGGGGCAGAGCCGTGTATGGGTTCGTACATGGACCTGTTTCTTATGGGGCCGAGAGAGGCCGAGGGTATTAGTCCGATGGAGCCCGTGAGCATGGAGGCCTCATCTGAGAGTATATCCCCAAAAGTATTTTCCGTGACAATAACATCAAACTGCGCGGGATTGCGCACGAGCTGCATGGCGCAGTTATCAACATACATATGAGATAGCTCTACATCGGGATACTCTTTGCCCACCTCTGTTACGACATTTCTCCAGAGCTCCGTTGCCTCAAGGACATTGGCCTTATCAACGCTTACGACCTTTTTCTTTCTAAGGCTCGCTACCTCAAAGGCAACAACGGCAATGCGCTCAATCTCCTCAGTGGTGTAGGTCATGGTATTTGTCCCTTTCTCACCACCACCAGGGAGCTTTTCCACACCGCGCGGCTCGCCGAAATAAAGACCTCCCGTGAGTTCCCTCACAACAACCGTATCAACACCCTTGACGACTTCCGGTTTCAGCGTAGAGGCGTCTATAAGGGAGTCATAGACCTTAGCAGGTCGGAGGTTTGCAAAGAGACATAGCTCTTTACGGAGTTTCAGCAGCGCCCTCTCCGGCCTTATGGAGATATCAAGGCCCTCCCACTTCGGCCCGCCAACGGCGCCAAGGAGCACTGCGTCTGACCTGAAGGCAAGATCAAGTGTATCATCGGTAAGGGGCACCTCAAACTCGTCAATGGATGCGCCTCCAACAGGGGCCTCTACAATAGTCCAGAAAATATTAAACTTTTTACCAAGCACCGTCAGGGCCTTCAGTGCCTCATCGACAATCTCAGGCCCTATACCATCCCCTTTTAATACAGCTACCTTAAACCTCTTCACAATAAAGACTCCTTTATCAATTAATTCAGGCTGAGCATTCTTACAGGTCGCCGCCTGTCTCAGCTGATATTTTCTGCAGTGATTCGATAAAAACCTCAAGTCCGCTCATGGGAATGACAACAGTGCTTTTTCTGTCATTTGAGAGCTCGGCTATCTGCATGAACCTGCCGCGGCTGTTCTCCCTTAAGTCCACAAAGAGGGTCTTGTTCTCTATATGGAGTTTCTCGCTTGCGATAATAGTACTTTTTCTTCCTTCTTTCATCACTGCTATCCCCTTTTTTTCTTTTGTATTGATTTGAGTAATCCCCCGGACTTCAGAAGCTCCTGCATGAAAGGAGGCACAGGACGGGCCTTAAAGGTCTTTTTATTCGTAACGTTGCGTATGATGCCCTTGTTCATGTCCACCTCAAGGACATCACCCTGTTTCGAGGCGGCATGTGCCTCTGGTGATTCCACAATGGGAAGGCCCATATTAAAGGAATTCCTGAAAAATATGCGGGCAAAACTCTCGGCCACAACACAGGCTACGCCGCTGGCCTTGATGGCAATGGGGGCGTGCTCGCGCGACGAGCCGCAGCCGAAATTTTTTGATGCCAGTATAATATCGCCCTTCTTAACTTTCCCCGCAAACTCGGCGTCCTCGTCTTCCATGCAATGTCTGGCCAACTCGGCCGGGTCCGATGTGTTTAGATACCGTGCCGGTATTATCCTGTCCGTATCTATATCAGAGCCGTACTTCCATACTCTACCCCTGAACTTCATCCCTTACTCCTCTGTTTTTGTTATGCTTTTACTGTTGATATCAACTGCGCCAATGAGCGCACTTATGCTCCTGAAGCCAAAATCCCTTATAAGAGGCCCCCTCTATGGCAGACCTCTTTTCAGGCGGCTTTTTTGGCCATGACCTCATCGGGGTGGGCTATGTAGCCCTTTACTGCCGAGGCCGCGGCTACGGCGGGGTTTGAGAGGTAGACCTCACTCTTGGGGTGACCCATACGTCCCACGAAATTTCTATTCGTAGTGGCAATGGCCCGCTCGCCCTCGGCCAGAATGCCCATATGTCCGCCAAGGCACGGGCCGCATGTAGGCGGGCTGATAATGGCCCCGGCATCGGTAAATACCTTGAAATAACCACGCTTCAGGGCCTCTTTGTATATCAACGGGGTTGCCGGGATTATTATGAGCCTTACATCAGGAGCCACTTTCCTGCCCCTCAGTATCTTCGCGGCTACGGCCAGGTCCTCTATACGGCCGTTAGTGCAGGAACCGATAATGCTCTGGTCAATCCTTATGCGGCGCCCAATCTCGCTGAAGTTTTTAGTATTCTCCGGAAGCGACGGCAGGGCCACTTTTGGCTCTATCTTTGTGGCATCAATCTCGATTACATCTGAGTATAGGGCATCCGCATCGCTCTCATAGAACTTGTAACCACGCTCGGCCCTTGATTTAACATACTCCTCGGTTACCACGTCAGGGGCTATTATGCCATTCTTGGCGCCGGCTTCAATGGCCATATTGCACATGGATAGCCTGCTCTCCATGGTAAGGCCGGTGATGGTATCACCGCAGAACTCCATGGCCTTATAGAGGGCCCCGTCAACGCCTATCTCGCCTATAATGTGAAGTATGAGGTCTTTACCGGTAACCCATTTCTTGAGTTTACCTGTAAAGATGAACTTTATGGATTCCGGCACCTTGAACCAGAGCTCCCCGGTTATCATTGCCGCCGCAAGGTCCGTAGAGCCCACGCCTGTGGCAAAGGCGCCAAGGCCCCCGTAGGTGCAGGTATGCGAATCCGCCCCTATTACGATGTCACCGGGCACGACTACACCAAGCTCGGGCAGAAGGGCGTGCTCAACGCCAACATCTCCGCCCTCGTAGTAGTGGCTGATACGGTGTTTTTTGGCAAAATCTCTGAGTATCTTAACCTGCATGGCAGACTTTATGTCTTTATTGGGGGTAAAGTGGTCAGGTACAAGGACAACCCTGTTCCTGTTAAAGACCTTTTTAGCGCCAGTACTCTCAAAGCCCTTAATGGCAATGGGGGCAGTGATATCATTGCCAAGGGCAATATCTACATGGGCATTAATAAGCTCGCCTGGCTTTACGGATTTTTTTCTTGCGTGGCGGGCCAGTATTTTTTCAGTTATTGTCATGGAACTCATATGCTCTTCCCCTGCATTTACGATGAAATAAGGTTAATAAAAGTATAATATGCGAAAAACACCACATAGAGAGCCCCCCACTACATGAGGCTCTCTCTATTATGGCGTTTTCTGTACTCAAGCCTGTTAAGGGCGTTAACATAGGCCTTGGCGCTCGCCAGTATGATATCAGTATGTGCGCCCTGACCAAGGGCTACGGTATCACCCTCGCTGATGCGCACCGTTACCTCACCCTGGGCGTCCGTGCCTCCGGTAATGGCGTTTACAGAGTATTTCAGGAGCTTGCTCCTTGTATTAGTGAGCTTTTTTATAGCCCTGTATGCTGCGTCCACTGGACCATCGCCAACAAGGCTCTCACTTACGCTCTGGCCATGAACCTCCATGCTCACCGTGGCCACGGGGTGGGTCTCTGTGCCGCTTCTCACATCAAGGCTTAGGAGCCTGAAGTCCTCTGTATCATCAATCCTTATGACCTCGTCCTGCACAATGGCCTCAATGTCCTCGTCAAAGACCTCTTTTTTCTTATCAGCAAGGCGCTTGAAGCGCTCAAAGGCTTTTTCCAGGTCATCGCTGCTTATCTCATAGCCCAACTCTTTTATACGCTCGCCAAAGGCGTGCCTGCCCGAGTGCTTGCCCATGACAAGGGTACTCCTTGAGAGGCCCACTGACTC
>JBHHUW010000071.1:0-6171 GCA_046753945.1 Thermodesulfobacteriota bacterium | reverse complement strand
GGGGATTTTAACGGCTGGAACAGGGCCTCGCACCCCTTGAGGGTTCGTGATGACGAGTCCGGGGTCTGGGAGGGGTTTATCCCGAAGATAGGCGAGGGCTCCATATACAAGTATCATATTGTCTCAAGGCAGAACGGCTATGAGGTGGATAAGGCCGACCCCTTTGCCGGCAGAGCCGAGACGCCGCCAAAGACCGCCTCTATCGTAACAGACCTCTCCTACAAGTGGGGTGATGGCAAATGGATGGAGAATAGAGGCAAGTCCAACTCCCTCACCTCACCGCAATCAGTCTATGAGGTGCACCTTGGCTCTTGGCGGCGCAATAAGGACGGTGATTTTCTTACTTACCGCGAGCTTGCCCGCGAGCTCTCCGAGTATGTCGTTGAGATGGGATTTACCCACGTAGAGTTTCTCCCTGTAATGGAGCACCCCTTTTACGGTTCTTGGGGTTATCAGACCACGGGTTTTTTCGCTCCCACATCAAGGTTCGGCTCGCCGCAGGACTTCATGTACCTTGTTGACAGACTGCACCAGAGCGGAATAGGCGTTATCCTTGACTGGGTGCCTTCTCATTTTCCGGCGGACCAGCACGGACCGGGGTTTTTTGACGGCACACATCTATATGAGCACGCCGACCCCAGGCTGGGATTCCATCCGGACTGGAAGAGTTTCATATTTAACTACGGAAGGAACGAGGTACGCTCCTTTCTTACAAGCAGCGCCCTCTTCTGGCTTGACCTGTACCATGCAGACGCCATCAGGGTGGACGCAGTGGCCTCCATGCTCTATCTTGATTACTCAAGAAAAGAGGGGGAGTGGATACCCAACATACACGGCGGGAGAGAGAACCTTGAGGCCATGAGTTTCCTTAAGAGGCTTAACGAGGAGATCTACGGCCGCTTTCCCGAGGCGCAGACCATAGCCGAGGAGTCCACGGCCTGGCCCGGCGTCTCAACGCCCACCTACCTCGGAGGGCTGGGATTCGGCATGAAGTGGAACATGGGCTGGATGCACGATACCCTGAAGTACTTCAAGCAGGACCCGCTCTTTAGAAAACACTACCATAATGATATTACATTCAGCATCTGGTACGCCTTTACGGAGAATTTCATGCTCCCCCTCTCTCATGACGAGGTGGTGCACGGAAAAGGCTCCCTCATTGGAAAGATGCCCGGCGACGAGTGGCAGAGGTTTGCAGGGCTGAGGCTCCTTTACGGTTACATGTACGGCCACCCGGGGAAAAAACTCCTCTTCATGGGCGCCGAGTTCGGTCAGGTCCGTGAATGGACTCATGAAGAGTCCCTTGACTGGCATATCCTCGAGTTCGGCCTTCACGCAGGCATGAAGAGATGGGTAAGGGAGCTTAACCACCTGTACAGAGAGACCCCTGCCCTATACGCCATGGACTTTGAGGAAGATGGTTTCAGGTGGCTGGGCGTACATGACTGGGAAGGGAGCGTTCTGTATTTTTCAAGAACAGACGGCAAAGAGACCATGCTCGTTGTATGCAATATGACGCCAATTGTAAGGCACGGCTACCGCTTACCCGTGCCTGAGGAAGGAGTCTGGGTTGAGGCCCTTAACAGCGATGATGAGAAATTTGGCGGCAGCGGCGTGATAACCTGTCTGGATATAAAGACCGAGGCGCATCCCATTGATGAGTATCCCTACTCCATCTGCCTTACTCTCCCTCCCCTAGGGATTATATTCCTGAAGAGCGCAAAATAGTCTCACCCCTGCCCTGTGACTACTCGTCTACCAGACCACATCCATAATATTCTCTATTAGACTAACCTTACAACCTACTGCTTTTTCATATTTGTCTATCCCAGATAGCGCGGCAATAAAAAACCGCTATACTATAATTAAGAGAGGCGGGAGGTATGAGTATTTGCATGTGAAGATAAAAAAACCATGGGATACTGAGAGACGAGCTACAGAGGAAGAGGTCTATCTCGGGCGAAGGTCTTTCTTAAAAAAAGCCGCCAAATACAGCATCGCCGCAGGCGTGGCTCTTTACGGAGTGGACTCCCTTGCCGCCCTGCCCTCTACCCTTGCGACTCACCCGCTATCACCATTTCAGAGACCATTAAATACAGGGTCTTACCCTGCCCCGCGAAACTCCCTCTTCACCCTTGATAGACCCCTTACCCATGAGGCAGTTGCCGCCCGGTACAACAATTTTTACGAATTCTCTGCTAAAAAAAACGTTTACAAGTATGTGGACGGCTTTGTGGTAAGGCCCTGGACAATAAAGATAAGCGGCCTTGTGAAGAGGCCTGGAGTATATGACGTTGAAAAGCTTATAAAAAAATTCGGTCTTGAGGAGAGGCTGTACCGTTTCAGGTGCGTGGAGGCCTGGGCAATGGCCGTGCCATGGACTGGTTTTCCCCTTAAAAAACTCCTTGAGATGGTTGAGCCGGAGAGTGGGGCAAGGTATGTAATACTTCGCACCTTACATGATAAAGAGGTATTTCGTCAGCAAAAAATCAGGTTCTGGCTTCCCTGGCCCTATACCGAGGGCCTTACCATAGAGGAGGCGGGAAATGAGCTCACGCTGCTGGCAACAGGAATATACGGCCACAAGCTACCTGGCCAGCACGGGGCCCCCATAAGGCTTGTTACCCCGTGGAAGTACGGTTTCAAGAGCATAAAGTCCATTGTAAGCATTGAGTTTGCCGCGAAAAAACCTGCCACATTCTGGAACACCCTTGAACCCTCGGAGTACGGCTTTACCTCTAACGTAGACCCCGAGGTGCCTCATCCGAGATGGAGCCAGGCAACGGAACGCATGCTTGGGACGGAAGAGAGGAGAAAGACCCTTAAGTACAACGGCTACGGCGAGTTCGTGGCAGGGCTCTACAGGTAGGAGGCAGTGAAGAGAGTATGCAGGGGTGATGGAGAATGCGGCAAACCCCTTAAACAGTTCGGCTTCTTTACGCAATAACGCCCGCCGGTCCTGAATACCGGCGGGCGTTGTTACAATCCACCTTAGGAGTGAGGGCTATTCGTATAACCTACTCCCCATCCCTGTCCTTCTCCTTATGGGACATCTTCTTCTCATGGTCCCCATCGTGCTCCTCATCATGCTCCTTCATGACGAAGTGGTCAGTACAGGCCACGTCGCCAAAGGAGATGACAATATCAACGCCATTGGAGTTATCAACGTCGCCGAGGAGCATCTTGTGACGTGATACCTTGATGGTCTTTTTGGTGAAATCTATCTTCATGTGAAGGTTCTTGTCCTTGAACTTGAACTCTCCGGGCTCGTCCGCCTCTTCCGTAAAGGCGGCAAAGGGCTCGGATATGAGAGTTATGCCATCAAAGGTAACCTCAATGAGGTCCGAGAGGGCAGGCAGGCCGATATAGGTAAAGTCAGCCTTGAAGTTGACCTTACCCTTTACCTTGCCCTTCTTGCCTTCGTCGGCCTTTGCCTCAGTTACGTTGCAGGCAAGGGGCGAACCCACGCTTATGGTCACAGAACCAGTGGCCGAGAACTCACCGTCCGATACGGTAACGGTAGCCAGATAGGTGCCGGGTGCGCCGTAGGTATGCAGGGGGTTAGCCTCTGTGGAAGTTGCCCCGTCTCCCAGGTCCCAGAAGTAGGTTAACGGATCACCCTCGGGGTCACTCGCGTTAGCCGTAAACTGGACGTCCAGTGGCGAGAGTCCGTTATAGGGTGATGCCGTGGGGCCAACTGTTGGGGGCTGGTTAGGCGCGGTAACCACAATAGTTACCGATGCCTGGTCTGTAAGACCAAAGTCATCGGTGACAGTAACTATGGCTGTATAGGTACCCACCGTAGCATAGGTATGGCCTGGAACTGCCTCGATGCTGGTCCCGCCGTCTCCAAAGACCCAGAAGTAGGTCAGTGGGCCGCCCTCGGGGTCGCTGCTTTGTGAGGCGTCAAAGACAACGGTGAGAGGGTAGACGCCTGTTGCGGGAGTACCCGTGGCTACGGCTACAGGCGGCATGTTCTCTGTAACGTTGATAATCACTGTATCGGCGGCGCTGTTATCTGTGCCGTCGTTAACGACAAGGGAGATGATATACTCTCCCATGAGATCCGGCGTGATGCTTGGGGTTGCGGTATTAGCTCCGGTAAGTACTGCCAAACTCCCTGCAGGAGCCGAATCAATGGCCCATGTATATGATACGATGGCGTCACCGTCGGGATCAGATGAGAGTGAACCATCCAGGTTCACCGTCTCGGTGAGGAACCTGTTCTGGTCCGCCCCGGCATCGGCAATGGGAGGCTGGTTGGCAGGGCAAACGGTGTTATGAAATAGTTCTGAATTTGCCAAAAGGTTATTATTACCGTCTATGCCTCCCGTAACTAAGACTTCGTCTGAGGGCAGTAATGTTGCAGTATGATGAAATCGCGGCGTTACCATCAAACCGGCATCTAACCATTGCTCTGTGAAAGGGTCGAAAATCTCCATTGCACCTGTAGTTGCCGGGTATTGACCTGCGACCAATACACAGCCGCCTAGGAGTTTTGTTGCCTTATGATTCCTTACTCCAGCCGCCATAGAAGTGGTATACGTCCAGGTGTCAGTGTTGGGATCATAGATCTCTGCTGTAGCAGTTATGGCAAGTGAAGTGGTAAAACCTCCTGCCACAAGAACGCGGCCGTCCGGCAACAAGGTAGCAGTATGGCTTGACCGAGGCAAGTTCATAGAGGCTGCCGGTGACCAGGTCCCGGTTGCGGGGTCGTATATCTCTGTGGTGTTGTGAATAAAATGAGGGACACATGATACGAACCTTATGGCCCCCCCTGCGACGAGGACTTTGCCTGCATTGGGACCAACAGTAAGGAGCGTTGCCGTAAAGCCCAACCGTGCCGATGCCAATGACCCCGTTGGGCTCCACATATTGGTTACAGGATCAAAAAGTTCCGCCGTGCTGTAGGTCTCAGAAAAAGTTTGTGTACAGCCGCCCTGGCCTCCATATCCACCTGGATAGAGGATCTTGCCGTCAGGCAACTCGATGAGCGCTGCCCCAAAACGCCTTATCGAGGGCGAATTGCCCGTACTTGTCCAGGCTCCCTGGGGACCTGCGTTTTCATCAAAGAGGTAAGCGGTAGGTGTTCTGGGAATTATGTCTTCGCCAACAACAAGCACCTTGCCTGCTAAAGGACTGGGCTTTGTTAACAAAATCCCGTGCCGACGGTGTGCTAAGGGCATCGGAGCTGCCTGCGACCATTTTTGACCAACAGGCGCACCGGGGTCGTATATCTCCGCCGAGGTAAGGACAGTACCGCCGTAGTATTGTCCTCCAGCCACGAGAACCCTTCCCGATGGGAGTAGGACGGCAGCTTGAAGGCGCCGCTGGGTGAGCAGTGGGTCTGTGGATGTCCATCCTTGAGCCAGAACCGGGCTCGCAGCGAGGACGACAAAAAGAAATAGCATACATAGCGAAATGAGTTGAGCTAAAGGTCTCCTCCAGAACAAGGCTTTAATATCTTTGCATGTGTACTGCATGTGGTCCTCCTTTTTCTTAAAGATAATTAATAATGTACACATCTTAGGATGACCTTCAGATGTCATTTTGAAGTCCATCTTGTATAAAAGTGTCTCTTTAAGACAAGAACCCCCAGAGAACTAAAGTGTACTCCTCCTTTCATTGCTTTATTCTCATCAACAGGGTGATACGCCTCTAACTTCCGATTATTGCCCGCAAAATTAAAGACCATGATAAAAACAATCAAGAACTGAAGAATCCTCTTAACTCTTACTCATGATTCACCACAAGCGCACTCGTGCCGCAGCCAATGCCATATAATATGCCTATGAGAGAGCACACTATCTCTCTCATAGAATAATGACTTAGCAGACCCATCTATTGATTTAAAATGACCCGAAACTATCTTTTGTAAGGGACATTGAAAAATTTTAGTGAGCATTAAACTGACTATACTGAAAATACACAAAAAAGTCAAATTTCAACAGGTTTTTTTCAAAAAAAAACCTGTTTTTATCTTATTTATGTGAAAAAAACAAGGAAAAGGCGTTGTAGGGGGGGGGATCAAGTCATGCAGGTTGGGTAGAGCGTAAGCGAAACCCAAGAATTAGACTACGGAGATTGTGGTAACCATGAATTAAAAAAACGTTGGGTTCGTGCCTCTACCCAACCTACCCGTCTTATAGGGAGTATTTTTCTATCTTTCTA
>JBHHUW010000070.1:0-6413 GCA_046753945.1 Thermodesulfobacteriota bacterium | reverse complement strand
AGGGACTTATCGAATATAAGCTCATCAGGCGAAGAGAGGTTGATGAGGTAGGCGGTATGCACCACAAGAGGCCGGAGGCCGGATTTCTCACGTAGTGATAGAAACCTCTGCAATCCTTCATCCCCAAGGGGTTGTACCTGCCATGACCTTGGGTTACGTGCGAATATCTGAAAGGCGCCGCACCCTGTCTCCTCGGCCCTTTCCACGGCCTTGTAGAGCCCGCCCGCAGTGGATACGTGGCAGCCTATTGAGATGTTTTCGGTAAAGTCCATATGGTTCATCGCCTGAGTTTAAGTTTAAGTCTTCTCTCTGCGGCGCTTACAAGAGCTCCCGGCACACCTTTGCTGCGGGCCAGCTGTTTCAGTTCCCGCTCGCGGAGATAATCAACGAGCCTGAGTGAAGAGCTGAGCGGCGAGCGGGGGTTGAAGACCAGGGCGGTCTTGACGTTGTAACTCTTCAGCCACTCCCTTGAGTTGGTTATATCCCTTAGAATCTCCTCTGATGTGTTCGTTGAGGAGGATACCATGATGACTTCCTGCTCCGTTAACTTGGGGTTCTTAAGTACAGAGAGGGCCACTACCCTGTTTTTGTCCTTTATGAGCAGGTTTCTTACCGACCTGTCACCGGTATGGGCCAGTTTTATTTTTTCGCCTGCCGTCATATTGCATATGGCCTGGTATACGTTGAACCTGTCGCTGTCAAATTCCTCGCCGGAAGTAATTACATCGGCAAGGGTCTCCTCGGCAGGCAACTCTCTTTTCTCCTCCTCTACAATCTCATCCTGAGCTTTCTTTGCCGCGGCCTCAAGTCTCTCCGGCAGGTCCTGGCCGGCAAGGGGGTTTTTACTTATACCATCAATGATGGAAGGAAACCGACCTATTATGGATGGATATTCCTCAATAGCTCTTAAAACATCAAGGGAACCCTCTCTGGCGATAGCGCAGGCAAGGTGGCTCTCAATGCCGGAGTTGCGGAGTATGGCCGAGAGCACTCTGTCGTTATCCCTAAATTGCAGGAAGAGGTCTCGGAGGACAAGGTGATGAAGCGTCTGCCCGAGGGCCTTAAGTATAAAGTCCTCTTCTGCGCATGCAAGTCTCCCATAGGCAGCGGTGGCTATATCGCCATCACTGTCATGAGAGAGCACAAAGAGCGCCGTAACCTGGTCTGATGGCAAGAGGGCCTGAAACTCCGCTCCCTCACCCTTTGCCGACTGAAGCCTCTTCCGGCGCTGAACGTCCTCTGAGATAAACGTTAGAAGACTCTTCTTAACCCTCATGGGAGCCTCTGCCTGATTTAGTCTTTTTTGCCTTCCGTGGCCGCGGTTATGACCTTCTGGCTGAGATAGCTGGGGACTTTCTCATAGTGTGAGAACTCCATGGTAAACATGCCACGGTCTCCTGTCATACCCCTTAGCTCCGGCGCGTAAGTAACTACCTCGGCCATGGGCACAAGGGCCCTGATGGTCTGACTTCCCGCCGTGGGTTCGGCGCCGAGGATCTTACCCCTTCTCGAGTTAATGTCGCCGATGACATCTCCGAGATTATCCGATGGCACCACTATCTTCATGTTCATCAAGGGTTCGAGGATTACGGGTTTGCATTTTGCCATGGCATCTCTGAAACCCATGGCCGCGGCTATCTTGAAGGCCATCTCAGAGGAATCCACGGAATGAAAAGACCCGTCTACAAGCTCAACCTCAAGGTCAACAACTGGAAAACCTGCCAGCACCCCGGACTCCATGGCCTCACGGACGCCTTTTTCCACGGCCGGTATGAACTGGCGCGGTATGACCCCGCCTTTAATGCTATTGATAAAATGAAAGCCTTCGCCACGTCCAAGGGGTCTCAGTTCCAGCCACGTGTCGCCGTACTGGCCGTGGCCGCCGGACTGCTTTTTGTATTTACCCTGCACCTTGGCGCTGCCTCTAATAGTCTCTTTATAGGGTGTACGAGGGGCCTTCAGCTCAACTTCGCAGTGGTATTTGCGCTGGAGTTTTTCGATGCTCGCCTCAAGGTGCATCTGTCCGGCGCCGGCTATTACAAACTCCTTTGTCTGCTTATCCCTTTTGAACTCAAGGGCCAAGTCCTCCTCCATGAGCTTGGCAAGGGCCGCTGAGAGCTTGTCCTCGTCGCCCTTACTCTTTCCCTCTATGGCATATGAGAGTACCGGGGACGGGCGTGGCTCGCCGTCGAAGACTATGGGAGCATCCAGAGAGCTGAGCGTATCACCGGTGGAGGTATCCTTGAGCTTGGTAAGGGCCACAATGTCGCCTGCCGTAGCCGCGGGGACTTCTTTTATATCTTTACCCTCAAGCACGTATATGTGAGATATCTTTTCCTTTGTCCCGGTGCCTACGTTGATAACCTGAGAGCCTGCTTCAATGGAGCCTGAGTATATCCGCAGCATGGAGAGCTTGCCTGTGTAGGGGTCCATGTGGGTCTTGAATACCAGGGCCGAGAAGGGGGCGCTGGCATCAGGTTCTCTCAGAAGGACCTCGCCGGTCTCCGGGTCCACGCCCTTTGCGTGTCCTTTTATAGCGCCCTTGTCAACGGGGGAGGGTAGACATGTGTTAATGGCGTCCAAAAGAAGGTTTACGCCGAAATTTTTACTTGCCGAGCCGGCGAAGACAGGGACGAATTTTCTCGTCAATGTACCCTCGCGGAGCGCAGCGGTGAGCTCCGGGACTTCAATGCTCTCACCCTCAAGATACTTTTCAAGGAGAGTGTCGTCAGACTCTACGATGCACTCTACCATGGTCTGGCGCAGTCTCTCGGCCTCGCCGCCGAGCTCTTCGGGGATGTCTTTTGTATCAAAAGCCCCTGTTCCATCGTCTTTATAATAATAGGCCTTCTTTGTAAGCAGGTCCACTACCCCCTTAAACTCACTGTCCGTGCCAATGGGCAGCTGCATGGCCACGCCCCTTACGCCAAGGACATGCTCCATATCGTCAATGGCCCTGAAGAAGTTGGCACGATCTCTATCCATCTTGTTAACAAAGGCGATTCTGGATATCTCGTGCTCGTCGGCATACTTCCATAGCCGCTCTGTGGCAACCTTTACGCCGGAGATGGCGCTTACGATGACAACGGCGCCGCCTACTACCCGGAGCGAGCCTCTGGTCTCGCCAAGAAAATTCGAGAATCCCGGGGTATCAATTATATTTACCCTGTGCCCGTTCCATGTGTAGTGATGCAGGGCCGAGGAGATGCTGATATTCCTCTTTTGTTCTTCAGGCTCGTAGTCAAAGTGGGATGTGCCCTTATCCACGCTGCCAGGGCTCTTTGTTGCTCCGGAGCAATGGAGCATGGCCTCGGAGAGGCTGGTCTTACCGGCTCCGCCGTGCGCTATTACGGCGATGTTTCTCTTTTTCTCCATCTCAAAACCCACGTTTGCCTCCTCATCTTTTTTCCCTTGCCGGGAATGCCTTAGACTTTAAGCCCTTTTTTTATGCCTGAAAAACCTTGGCGAAGAGCTTACTGAAAAATCCCTTTGCCTTTTCGCCGCCCTCTATCATGGGCATGCCTGATGGTTTAGTGATGCCAAGCTCGGAGAGCTGTTTTTTCAGCTCCTTATTGCCGGGCTCGAACTTAATTCCTTTTTTGAAGATGTTGACGGCGCCTTTTGTATTGCCCACGGAGAGATAGACTTTTCCGAGGTTCAGGTAGAATTCCGCTCTTGAGAACTCTTTTTTTATAGCCCTTGTGCAGAGGTCTATTCCAAAGCCGATGTCGCCGCCCTTAAGGGCCTTTGTAAGCCCGTAATATGACATGTAGGAGGGATTTGTACGGTCCTCCCGATGGGCCTTGCCAAATGCCCTCATGGCCCGGTCGAGCCTGTCCTTCTGCATTAGCCGTTTGCCCTCGGCAAAGTGTTTGCTGGCCTCGTCTTTACTCACCGCTACCTTCCTTTGTATATGAGGTTAAGCCCCTTAAGTGTGAGAAATTCGTCCATATGCGTTATGAACTTGCTCCCCTCTCTGAAGGCCTCTGAGAGTCCGCCTGTGGCCACAACCGGAGGCCTGCAGCCGCATTCCTTGATTATGCCTGAAACTATCTTGTCAACAAGGCCGGAAAAGCCGTAGTAAATCCCGGACTGTATGGCCTCTCTTGTATTTGCTCCAAGAACCTTTGCGGGTCGTCTTATCTCCACGCGGGGCAGAAGCGATGTGCGCACAAAGAGTGCCTCCGCGCTGATGCCAACCCCCGGGGCAATGGCCCCGCCTGCGTACTCGCCCTTCTCCGTGACAAGGTCCACGGTAATGGCCGTGCCAAAATCCACGATAATAGCGGCGCCCTTGAAGATGGCATGGGCGGCCACTGCGTTAACTATCCTGTCGCTCCCCACCTCTTCGGGGTTATCTGTAATTATGGGCATGGGGGCCAGGATGTCCCCGCCCACAAAGCACACATCTTTACCGATAAGGCGGGAGAGGGCCTCCTTTATCTCTTTATCCACAGAGGGCACAACAGAGCATATGACGGCCCCAGTTATATCCGCGGTCTTTATACCGCCCGAGTCGAAGAGCCCTGAGATTAGGATAAAGAGCTCATCAGTAGTCCTCTCACATATGGAGCTGAACCTCCAGTGGAGCTTAAGGGTACTGCCCTCAAAGAGCCCCATTACGGTCTCGGTGTTGCCAATATCAACGGTAAGAAGAATTTTTATTGCCTCCCCAGATGATTAGCTGCCAGACACAGGGATATCTTTAACATTACGCCCCTCTTACAAGGTCACCGGAGAGTACTTTTTTCGTGCCCCCCCTGGAGTCTCTTACAAGGAGGGCGCCGGAATTATCCACGCCAAGACATATTCCCTGAATTGTCTTATCATGGGAACGGACCTTTACGGGTTTGCCCTCTGCAAAAAAGTAACCCCGCCAGGCCTCTATTATAGCGGAAAGTCCTTTTTTTAAAAAGGTCTTATACCATAACTCCAGAGACAAAAAAAGGGCACGCGCAAAGTCCGCCCTGGGCACCCTTTCGCCTCCTGCGTTTTTGATGGATGTGGCCTCCTGGTTTAGAGGGGCTGGAAGGAGCGAGGGGTCCATGTTGAGATTAACGCCGATTCCGGCGATGACGAAACTTGCCATCTCGGCCTCCGTATACATCTCCATGAGTATGCCGGCTACTTTTTTCGAGTCTATGAGCACGTCGTTGGGCCACTTTACTGAAGGCGGCCTCTTGCTGAAGAGGGCCACGGTCTCGGCCACTGCAACGGCCCCAAGGAGGGTGATACCCTGCAGTTCATGGGCCGCGGCTCGCGGCCGGAGGATTATCGAGGCGTAGAGGTTCACCCCGGGCGGGCTGGACCAGGCCCTGCCGAGCCTTCCCCGCCCATTGGTCTGAGTATCGCATATGACGATGCTGCCCTCGGCCTCGCCCTCCCTTGCAAGGAGCGCGGCCCTCTCGTTAGTGGACGGGAGGGTCTTGAAAAAGTGAATTTTTTGACCGATAATCTCCGTGGGCATGCCCGCGGAGATGCTTATCTCGTTAAAGGGCTCCACAGGGCCGCTAAGGCGGTAGCCCTTTGACCGGAGCGCCTCTATGGGAAAGCCCTGCGACTTAAGATTGCTTACATGTTTCCATACAGCGGTGCGCGAAATGCCAAGCCTTCCGGCAAGGGCCTCTCCGGAGATAAAGGAGCCTTGGGGGCTGCCAAGACGCCGCAGAATTTCAGAATCTATTTTTTTTCCCGCCATGATCGTCCATTACCTTCATACTGATGTCAACTGCCGGGGCAGAGTGCGTAAGGCCCCCGATAGAGATGCGGTCCACGCCGGTTCGGGCCAACTCTTTAATATTATTGAGGTTAACGCCTCCAGAGACCTCGGTGACGGCTTGGCCTTTGATAACCTTGAGGACCTTTTTTATCTTCTCTGCATCCATGTTATCAAGGAGTATGATATCAGCGCCTCCTCTTAAGGCCTCTCTCGTCTCTTTTATGTTTGTAACCTCAACCTCAAGGGTTTTTTCTCTGCCGTAGCTCCTGCGTACTTTTTTTATAGCCCTTGCAATGCCGCCTGCGGCCTTGATGTGATTGTCTTTTATAAGCACGGCGTCATAGAGCCCGCTCCGGTGGTTAACCCCTCCCCCCAAACGCACGGCGTAACGCTCAAAGACCCTGAGACGCGGCGTAGTCTTTCTCGTGTCGAGTACCGTTACTCCGGGGGCCTTCTGTACAAAGGCCTCTGTCAGCGTGGCTATGCCCGAGAGGCGGGCAAGTATGTTAAGGGCCACCCGTTCTCCTGTGAGCATTGGCCCGAGCCTGCCGCTTACCGCGGCAATGGCGCGTCCTTTCTTAACCCTTGCCCCATCCTCTGCAAGGGCCTCAAACTTCACTCCCTCATCAAGGGCACTGAAAACCTCTTCAGCAAGAAAGAGACCGGCCAGCACAAGGTCCTGCTTGGCGATAAT
>JBHHUW010000069.1:0-6432 GCA_046753945.1 Thermodesulfobacteriota bacterium | reverse complement strand
GTTGCCGGTCTCTGTAAAAGGGACCTTAACAAGGGCCTTGAGCAGTTGAAGGTCGCAAAGCTTGCAGGAGATATATTAAGTGTCGTGGTCAGAGGGCAGAGACAGGCCTGGGGTCTTGACGCCCTTGAGGGCGAGCTCCGATGCGATGATACGGAGGAGTTTATCGAAGAGATGGCATCCCTTACGGTACCATCGCGAGCAGATAAGGCTATGGACTGAGCAGAAGCGTTTCGCTGTTGTCACCGCCGGAAGACGCTCCGGCAAGACGGAACTTGCCAAGAGAAGGCTTGTTATGAGACTTGCGAAAAAAAAATCATGGACTCCATCACGCTACTTTGCCGCTGCCCCCACAAGGGACCAGGCAAAGAGAATATTCTGGGCTGACCTTAAAGCTCTTACCCCATCGAAGTGGGTGAAGAAGGTTTATGAGTCTGACATGTGCATCAAGACGCGATTTTCAAGTGAGCTCTGGGTCGTTGGCCTTGACAGACCGCAGAGGATTGAAGGCATACCATGGGACGGCGGAGTCCTTGATGAGTATGCCGATATGAGACCAACGGCCTGGACAGAGAACGTAAGACCTGCGCTCTCCGACAGGCAGGGCTGGTGCTGGTTCATAGGTGTTCCCGAGGGCCTTAATCACTTTAAGGATCTTGCCGATTACGCACGCTCAGGAGTGGATCTGGACTGGGGTTTTTACAGGTGGAACTCCGGCGATATCTTGCCCCGTGCAGAGATAGAGTCCGCAAAGCGCATGCTTGACCCAAAAACATTCCGTCAGGAGTATGAGGCGAGTTTCGAGGGCGCTACTGAGAGGGTCTATTACGCCTATCAAGCTGAGAGGCATATGGATAGTGGTATTCGGCTTAACGAGAACCTGCCCATCATCATCTGCTGTGACTTTAATGTAGACCCCTGCGTATGGCTGCTTGCCCAGACAGAGGGAAGAAGGGTTTACGTCTTTGACGAGATAGTCCTTCATAACACAAATACCATTGAGATGGGCCGCGAGTTCTTAAAGAGATACGGGAATCATGGAGCTGGGGTGGTTGTGTACGGAGATTCCGCCGGTTCAGCGCGCAGCACAACGGGTAAGACTGATTATGTGCTTCTCTCTGAGCTCGGCCTTAAGCGGCAGAGGATAAAACGAAGAAATCCTCCGGTAAAAGACAGGGTGAACGCCGTTAACAGCATGCTCGAGAACACGAAGGACGAGTATCGGCTCTTTCATCATCCGCGGTGTATAAACTTGAAGAAGGATTTTGAGGGTGTGGTATGGACTGAGGGAGGCGTGGATATAGACAAGACAAACCCTGAGAGGACCCATGCTACTGACGCCCTTGGATATTTTATTGAGCATGAATTTCCATTAAGGAGTAATAGGTTCGACCCTTCGAGAAGGTTTTATAAGTAATACGGCGTTCAAAAGTTCATTGAAGGCAAACAAACAAAAAAAGAGGGCACATGACTTTAGAAGAACTTGAGAAAACACATCCCCATTACGATGCCTGGGTAAAGGAGTGGGTATTCTATATCAGGTCATACCTTGGAGGCAGCCTCTACAAGAAAGCCGATTATCTTCTCCAGCATCCCTTTGAGAGCGCCGCCAATTACAGGCGTCGTAAGGAAATTGCCTACTATTACAATTACTGCGGTCCTATTGTGGATATCTTCGTATCCCATCTATTTCGAAGGAACGTGAAGAGGGATTACGGTTCTCTTGCCTCTGACCCTCTCTTTAATTCATTCCTAACAGACGCTGACCACGAGGGCTCCAACTTCGCTCAATTCATGCGTGACGCCCAGAGGTTCGCCTCGGTTTACGGCCACGTATCTATTCTTGTAGACAGCCCTGAGAACTACGCAATGACAAGGGCCGAGGCCATCAGCGAGGACATTCGTCCCTATGTGAGCCTTATTACCCCTGAGAACATGCTTGACTGGTCTTTTACGAGGCTCCCTTCAGGTAAACCGGTCCTTGATAGGGTAAAGATAAAGGAGGGGGAGAACAAGTATCGCATCTGGACGAGGGATATTTGGGAGCTCTGGGAGGTGGAGAGAGAGAGCGGAGAGGTGAGATTAACAGGCTTTGGCGAGCACAGTCTCGGTGTTGTGCCCGTAGTGACCCTCTACAATAAGAAAAGCGGCATAAAGATGGTTGGAAGCTCAGACCTTCAGGACATCGCCGATATTAACAAGAATATATATTACCTTTGCAGCGACGCCAAGGAGATTATCGAGAACACGGCTTTTCCCATGCTGGCCATGCCTTACAGCAAGACAGGCGGCGAGGAAGAGAGGGAGATAGGCCCGAGGAACATACTTCAGTACGACCCTGCCGAGCCTAATGCAAAGCCATACTGGTTAGAACCACCGCATTCATCTCTTACGGAGATACGCGAGTGGGTTAGACAAGACATCGGTGAGATACACAGAATAGCCAAGCTCGGGGGCGTGAAGACGGCCGAAGATTTTTCTAAGACGAGGTCGGGTGTGGCCATTGAGCTTGAGTATCAGCAGCTCTACGCCACACTTAGCGAGAAGGCCGATAACATCGAGCAGGCCGAGTCATCTGTCCTTGATCTCTGGGCAAGATGGTGGGGCGGACGTTTCGAGGGAGTAATCGATTACCCAGATGATTTTTCAGTAAAAGACATGGCAAGAGACCTTGATAACGCCATCAAGGCACAGTCCGCTGTAGTGGACTCGGTGACTTTTAAAAAAGAATTGCAGAAAAAAATAGCCGCTACGATTCTACCAAAGGCAGATGAGTCCTTGAAGAGCAGGATAATGGGTGAGATAGACGAGGGGGAGCAAGGGCCCTCGGTTTAAGCGCAAAGGCAAGCTCTGAAGGGAGGCAGCAGTGTAATGAAAAACTATCTTGATAAAGAGGCCCTCGGCACGGCCAGGAGGATTTCCGGCTGCTACGGAATTGAACTCCCGGAGGCATACAGGATTACCAGTAGTATCTGGGAAGAGGCCCGAAGGGCCATACTGACGTCCGTTGACAAAGAGGACTGGCGAAAACTATCTTTTAGCGATAAGTCCCATGTTTGCCAGCGTGTTGTCAGGGCTTTAATGGACAAGAAAAAAACGCTTGATTTTTTGAGCGGGGCAACGAAGACGTTGCTATAAGTCAGGTAATGCCGCGCATCATACCCCGTGGCGCGGCAGGCGTCCTCTTAGTAGATAGTTACACCTTATCCGAGGCGCTGTGACGGGGGACAAATCACAGGAGGAAATTTTATGCAGAGCAGTGAGATTAAGACGCCGGATAATAGTGAGAGTTTTGGCAACGCTTCAGAGAAGGCTTCAGGCAAAGTTCTCTTTAACAGCGAGCAGCAGGCCAAGGTCCAGGAGCTTATTGACGACTCTTACAGAAAGGCCTTTGCCAAGGCCCAGAGGACACGTTCTTCAGGTGAGGATGTGGAGGGGCTACGCCGTGAGATAGAGGGACTTAAGGAGGAGAAGAAGAAGCTGGCTCTTCTTAAGGCCGTCTCAAAGTACAACGTAGTTGACGGCGAGGAGATAGTAAAGCTCCTTGAGGAGAAGGTACGGATGGACGACGAAGGTAATGTCATAGTTGTCAATTCGTCGGGTTCCGCGAAGATAAACGATGCGGGATATCCTGTTGGCATGGACGACTTTCTCTCTCAGTGGCTCTCCGAGAGGCCTCATCACCTGAGGTCCGGCAGTGGCAGCGGCGCAGGTTCTCATGGCGTTGGATTTGACCACGGCAATACCATGACCCGTAGCCTTGGCGATCCTTCGTCATGGCAGTCCATGCCTCGCGAAGACCTTGACAGGTACCTGCGCGAGGGTATCAACATACATGGCTCTGCAGGGCAGGTCTACAGGTTCAGAGACGTAAAGAACCCATTTCTCGATGCGAGAAAGAGGCGCTTCGGCTCTGCCGAGAGGTAACCTACGGCGGGCTACCGTACTCACATGATTCAGATTGTTTTTGTTTCTGATTTTTTTAAGGAGGTTTTCAGATGGCAAACGAAGTAACTTCCGCCGCGCTCAGCGCCGGCGAACTCATAGCCGCCGAGATAGTCTCAAGGCTCGTAATAGACGCGGCCTATGCAGACTCTGTAATGCCGCCCCTTGTAAGGCTGGCGGATATAAGCGGAGACAGCACCCTTACCGTGGACTTTCCAAAGTGGCCAGAGCTTACCGCCTCGGACCTGACAGAGGCCACGGATATGAGCAACACGGCCGTTAATACCACATCTACGAGCATTACGGCAGATGAGGCGGGTATCATGATAACGGTGACGGATATGCTCCTTAACAGTTCCGTGCTTGGCGGCCTTGAGCCATATGCCGCGGAGCTTGGTAAATCCCTTGCCAATAAGATTGACAGTGACCTGCTATTCGCCGTATCAAGCTTCACCAATACAGTGGGCACTACTGGTGTGGCTATTACGGAGACTAACTTCCTTGAGGCCCTCTATACCCTGGAGCTGGGTAATGCCAGTGGACCATTCGCGGCTGTGCTTCATCCAAAACAGGTCCATGATCTGAGGACGGCCCTTGCGGCCACTACTGGCGCTGTCTGGGGTGGCGCATCAGCGCCTGCTGGAGACATAGGCGCAATGGCGAGCCTTTACGGCGTGGATATCTTTCAGTCCACAAACTGCGCCTCTGTCAACGTCAATGTGGACAGGCAGGGCGTTATGATGCCCATGGGCAACCAGTCCGGCCTTGCTTTTGTCCTTAAGACCGGGGCAAAGACCGAGCTGCAGAGGGACGCTTCGCTTCGTGCTACTGAGCTGGTCGTAACCGCCGTGTACGGCCATGGCTGCGTAAACTCTGATGCCGGAGGCGGTGTAAAGATAATAACGGCCCACGAGTAAGAGATCCTTACCGGGTCATGTGGCGAGGGGCCAAAAGCCCCTCCCACACATTTACAGGGGGATAAAACTATGACCGCTAAGAGCGTTAGACCGACAAAAAAGGGTTTTTATTCTCTTGCCTCAGACGTTCGGGGAGGCATAGCCTGGCAGGGCGAGCTGCTTCGGGATTTCTGGATGTGGAACAGGCAGTATACAGAGTACAGCGGCGGCGTGCGCCTTATTCAGACCGTAAGGGTAACGGATCTAAAAGAGGCGGCCCTTAGATACTGGCGAGACAAATGGGTACCCTTAAAGCCACTTACCGAGGAGCTCTTACGGCGTATGGAAGATAGCCTGAGGGCCCATCAGGGGCTTCGGGACGCTGGCATTACTTTTCCTTCTTCGGCTTTTCTTGACCCTGCCGAGGCAATACCCGAGGGCTTGATGGGAGCTGAGGTTAGAAAGCATCTCGGCCTTGAAGAGGTAAAGGCAAAGAAGCTTGTCCAGAAGGGCAGGCTTAATAAGAAGGTCATTCAGGCCTTTAAAAAATCAAAAGGAATGGTAAATGGAGACGTGGTTTTATAGCGGCACATACATGAAGGACGGCGTTCCAATTACCATAGCGGCGCGTAGTCCATTTATGAAAGATGAGTGCCTTAGAAGGGGGTTAAGACCCCTTGAGGATAGGAAGAAGAAAAAGACCTCGCCAAAAGCGGCTCCTTCGGCAAGGTTAAGAAAAAAATGAGATCGGGTATACCAGTGCCAGAGAGACGAGGTGCGGATATTGAAGGATAGAAGAGATGCGGTAGAGCGGGTAATAACTCGCATGTGCAGAGACGTTGAGAGAAAAACAGGCAGGACCCCGGAAGGAAAGGACCTTCGAAAGATAGAAAGAAGGGTAGTACAGGGGGCCGTGGAGGCGGATAAGAGAAGGGCGAAGCAGTTTTGAGATGGGAGAGGAGAGCAAAAATTGTGCGTACAATGAAATCTTCGCCTTGTTGTAGGTGCTTATGGCAAGGATTCATGAGGGTGGTGCGCAGCGTCTTACATAACATATTACAGAGGAGAATAAGACATGTCATTTTCAGACTATCTTGAGCTTAAAGTACTGGACCATGTATTCGGAAAGGCCGCTTACACCATGCCTACGGCCTATATTGGTCTGTCCACGGCAGACCCCCTTGATACGGGTGTGGGGCTTGCCGAGCCCGTTGGCGGTGCATACGCCAGGGTGGCCACTTCCGCCCTTGACTGGAACGCTGCGGCGGCAGGGGCAACCAGCAATGCCAATGCCCTGACATTTACGCAGGCCACGGGCTCCTGGGGTACGGTTTCTCACTTTGCCGTCTTCGACGCCCCAACTGCCGGCAATATGCTTGCTTCTGGAGCCCTCACCACTCCAAAGGCCGTGGGTAATGGCGATACCGTTAAATTTGACGTGGGCCAGCTCACGGCTACGTTGGATTAAATTTAGTTGCGGATACTCGGAGTGCGGTTAACCCGGAAGACAAGGATAGTTTGAGGTAAGAATGGTTTGGATAAATGGATATACTTATAGGCAGAAGATAACGGTTGCGGCACAGTCTCATATCGC
>JBHHUW010000068.1:0-6717 GCA_046753945.1 Thermodesulfobacteriota bacterium | reverse complement strand
AACTTTCTTTTTTCCAAAAGAAAGTTAGTCTGTCCTGCCTGCCCCCAAGAGTTCTCTTAGCTTCATGCCCACATCTTTTTCACGGACAAGGGCCTCGCCTACGAGAAAGGCCTTTACTCCAGAGGTCATAAGCGTCTTTATATCCTCTACGGTATTAATACCCGACTCCGATACGATTACACGGCCTTCTGGTACAAGGGGCGCGAGATCGCGTGTCGTGGCGATATTTGTCTTAAAGGTTTTCAAATTTCTATTATTAATACCTATGAGCCTTGCCCCTGCTTTTACTGCTGCCTCAAGCTCGCCTCTGTCATGGACCTCCACAAGGGGGGTCATGGAGAGGTCTTCTGTAAGTGCTATGAGGTCAGCGAGATGACCGGGCTCAAGAATAGCCGCAATAAGGAGGATAGCATCGGCGCCGAGCATCCTTGATTCATAGACCTCCAGTTCATCAAGGATAAAGTCTTTTCGAAGGACCGGCACCCGTACATGGTCCTTTACGAGGCGTATATAATCGAGTTTTCCATGAAAAAATTTTTCTTCAGTAAGTACTGAGATGGCAGCGGCGCCGCTGCGCTCATAAGCAAGGGCCAGGGCCTGCGGGTCAAAGTCAGCGCGTATTATGCCCTTTGAGGGCGATGCCTTCTTGACCTCGGCTATTATCTTAAGGCCGGTGCCTGAGAGGGCCGCGAAAAAATCCCCTGGAGGGGCAGCGGCCAGGGCCCTTGATGCCATGCTTTCGAGGAGCCCGCCGTACTCGGCGCCTTTTCTTATCCCGGCAAGGGCCTTTTCTTTTTCCCTTAATATCTCTTGTAACGCCATTTTTTACCTTACCTTGCTCTGCCTGAGACCTCTACGAGTTTATCAAGTATTTTCAGTGCCCCGCCTGAGTCTATGATCTGCCCGGCCACACTGCAGGCATCCCTGATAGTAGCGCTCCGGCCTCCGGCTGCTATGGCCGCGGCGCTGTTAAGGACAACTATATCCCTTGCCGGGCCTTTTCTGCCCTTAAATATCTCAAGGATAATTTCTGCGTTCTCTGCGGCATCTCCGCCAAGAAGGTCCCCAGATCCGCACCTTGTAAGGCCAAAGTCTTCAGGGGCCACGTAATATGTCTTTATCTCGCCGCCGGATAGTTCACTGACCCTTGTCCTATCCGTAAGGGTGAACTCATCAAGGCCGTCCTCGCCGCGCACTACAAAGGCGCGCTCCACGCCGAGGTTGCAGAGCACATTTGCCATAAGCTCGGTAAGGCGCTCCTCATATACGCCAAGGACCTGGCAGGTTGCCCCGGCGGGGTTAGTAAGGGGCCCGAGTATATTGAATATGGTCCTTATGCCGATAGCCCCCCGTACAGGTGCCGCGTGTTTCATTGCGCCGTGCAGAAGGGGCGCGAAGAGAAAACCAATGCCAGCTTCCTGAAGACACTCCTCCATACGTCTTGGCGTGGTCTCTATATTTACTCCAAGGGCCTTCAGGACATCAGCGGAGCCGCACTTTGAGGTTACTGCCCGGCCCCCGTGCTTTGCCACAATAAGACCGGAGGCAGCCGTGACAAAGGCCGCTGCCGTAGAGATATTAAAGGTCCCCGAGGCGTCGCCGCCTGTGCCGCAGGTGTCCACCACTACTGCGCCCTCGGGGGTGGCCACCTTTGTAGCGCGGGCGCGCATTACACGGGCCGCGCCTGTAATCTCATCTACGGTCTCGCCCTTCATGGCAAGAGCCGTTATAAAAGAGGCTATGGCCTCGGGGGCCACCTCACCGTCCATGATGGCGGCCATGACAACGGCCATCTCGGCTTCTTCGAGATTGGCACCGCCGACTACCCTCTTAATGGCATCTTTAATGGTAAGTCCCATAATCTACAATACCTCTAAGTGTACTTTGTAAGAAAATTCTTCATAACAGACTTGCCCGCCTCGGTTAATATGGACTCGGGATGATACTGCACGCCCTCAAGGGGGTAAGAGCGGTGACGTATACCCATTATTTCGTCACGGTCCGTCCAGGCGCTTACCTCGAAATCCTCTGGCAGGTCTTCACGACTCAGTATCAGGGAGTGATAGCGGTTGGCGCGAAATGGGTTCTCAATGCCCTCATAGATGGTCTTTCCGTCATGATAGACCATGGAGGTCTTGCCGTGCATGAGCCTTTGGGCGCGTACGACCTTGCCCCCAAAGGCATAACCCAGACACTGATGCCCCAGACATACTCCAAGTACCGGCAGTTTTCCGGCAAAATGCCTTATGACCTCAACGGAGATGCCCGCTTTCACGGGGTCGCAGGGGCCCGGAGAGATGACGAGCCTCTTTGGCTTAAGCTCCTCTATCTGCCCAAGGGTGATGGCGTCATTTCTATATACCCGCACTTCCTCGCCAAGCTCCATAAAATACTGCACGAGGTTATAGGTAAAAGAATCGTAGTTATCAATCATGAGAAGCATATTGCCTGCCTTATCTCCGCTTTGGGCCCGGGTGGGGAAATGGGTACGGAAAAAATTTTCATAAAAAGAGGTCGCGGGCCATCTCTATGGCCTTTAAGAGGCCGCGCGCCTTGTTCTCAGTCTCCTCGAACTCTTTTTCCGGGTGGGAGTCCGCCACAATGCCTGCGCCTGCCTGCACGTAGACTTTGCCGTCCTTTATAATCATAGTCCTTATGGCGATGCACATATCGAGATTTCCCCCATAGCCCAGGTACCCCACGGAGCCGCCGTAGACGCCCCGTCTGCAGGGCTCGAGTTCGTCTATTATCTCCATGGCCCGAATTTTCGGCGCGCCGGAGAGAGTGCCCGCGGGAAAGCAGGCCGAGAAGGCGTCAAGGGCATCGCTGCCATCGCCCAGGCGGCCATGTACATCGGTGACTATATGCATTACATGAGAGTAGCGCTCCACGTTCATAAGGTCAGAGACCTGAACCGTGCCGCTCTCTGAGACCCTGCCGATATCATTACGCCCCAGGTCAACAAGCATGATATGCTCGGCCAGCTCCTTGGGGTCGGAGAGAAGATCTTTTTCAAGCTGCAGGTCCTCGGCCTCATCACGGCCCCTCTTTCTTGTGCCTGCAATGGGCTTGACATTTACGTCTCCGTCCTCTACGCGCACGAGTATCTCCGGAGAGGAACCTACGAGATGAAGGTCGCCGAGGCGCAGAAAGAACATATAAGGCGAGGGATTGACTACTCGCAGGGCCCGGTATATATCAAAGGGCCGGGCGGGCAGGGATGTGGAAAACCTCTGCGAGAGCACGGCCTGAATAACATCACCGCTCCTTATATATTCCTTTATGGTCTCAACGGCCTTTAGAAAATCCTCTCTCCTGAAGTTGGAGCTGATGACGCCGTGGCTCTCCTCTTCGGTCGTATGAGAGGCCGCGGGGGTATTGTTGCGGCTTTCTGCCGCCCCGGTCCTCAGGGCCTCCACAAGACCCTCAATCCTGGCTAAACAATCGTTATAAAGGGCCGCAACATCGGCCCCCTCCTCCACAAAGGCATTGGAGACTACCTTTATCTTATGTTCCACATTATCAAATACAAGAAGGGTATCGGTAAAGATGAGGTACATGTCATCAAGGCCGAGATCATCCTCGGCAATCTGCGGGAGTTTTTCAATATGCCTTACCACGTCATAGCCGATGTACCCTATGGCGCCGCCGAGGAACCTTGGGCCCCCGGCAACAGGGGCGGCCCTGAACTTGGCGGAGATTTTTCTAAGAACTTCAAGAGGCCCTTTCTCCTTCTTTACCTCGCCATGGGGACCTAAGACCTCGACCTCATCCCCCTTTGCCCGTAATACCATGCGTGGGTCTACGCCGAGAAAGCTGTACCTGCCCCACTTATCGCCTCCCTCGACGCTCTCGAGGAGAAAGGCGTCGCCGCCATGGTCTATCTTCATAAAGGCGGAGACCGGCGTCTCTGTATCGGCCAGGATCTCCCTGTACACCGGAACGACGTTATAAGTACGCGATAAAACCCTGAAATCCTCTAATGAGGGATAATATCTACCCTTTTTCATAAGGAGTTAAGGGTAACACAGTGCGAGGAATTTAGTCAATAGATGTGCTCTGGAATGAACGTAATGAGCCGGCCCTTTCCAGGGCTGCAGGTCCTTTTAAATTTGACTTTTATCTAACGCTCCTATATCCTTAGTAATCCAAGTAATTATCTTTATTCTCTCCCTGGTGCCTCAAGAATCAAGAGGCACAGAGACGAGGTATCTTTTCAAAATAACCGTTAGTACGGATTTGACCATCAAAAGGAGGAAGTAATGGCTAAAAACGTTACACAAAAACTCATAGACAGCCATATCATCTCTGGCCAGCCGGGCAAGGGAAATGAGATCGCCATCAAGATGGACCAGACCATAACGCAGGACGCCACTGGCACTATGGCCTGTCTGCAGTTCGAGGCCATGGGTGTGGATCAGGTAAAGACAAAGAAGTCCGTAAGTTATGTGGACCACAATACCCTGCAGTACGGCGGTTATGAGAACGCCGATGACCACAAGTACCTTCAGACCGTAGCGGCCAGGCACGGCATATATTTTTCAAGGCCCGGTAACGGTATCTGCCATCAGGTCCATCTGGAGCGTTTCGGCGTTCCCGGCGATACGCTCCTTGGCTCAGACAGCCACACCCCCACGAGCGGAGGCATTGGCATGCTGGCCATCGGCGCCGGCGGCCTTGATATTGCCGTTGCCATGGGCGGAGGCCCCTTTGGCCTTACCTACCCCGAGGTAGTGCTCGTGGACCTCAAGGGCAAGCTGCAGCCCTGGGTCTCGGCCAAGGACATAATCCTTGAGCTGCTGCGCAGGCTTACGGTAAAGGGCGGTGTTGGCAAGGTCTTTGAGTACGGCGGCGAGGGCGTAAAGGGCCTCTCCGTACCTGAGCGCGCCACTATAACCAATATGGGCGCCGAGCTCGGGGCCACTACATCGGTCTTTCCAAGCGATGATGTTACACGGGAATTCTTAAAGGCCCAGGGTAGAGAGTCTGACTGGGTTGAGCTTACTCCCGACGGGGGGGCCACCTATGACGATACCGTGGAGATAGACCTTGATACACTTGAACCCATGATAGCGCTGCCACATATGCCTGATAACGTTAAAAAAGTCACGGAGATTGCCGGGCTGAAAGTCGATCAGGTCTGCGTAGGTTCCTGCACGAACTCATCATACAGAGACCTTATGCTCGTTGCCGAGACCTTTGAACAGGGCAACTACAGGGTCTGCCCTGACCTTAACATGACCGTCTCTCCGGGCTCGCGCCAGGTCCTTGAGATGATATCCCTGAATAACGGCCTTGCCTCACTTATAAAGGCCGGGGCAAGGATACTGGAGTCGGCCTGCGGGCCCTGCATAGGCAACGGCCAGTCCCCGCCATCTGGCGGCGTTTCCTTAAGGACCTTTAACAGAAATTTTAAGGGCAGGAGCGGCACGCCCAATGCCCAGGTCTACCTCTGCAGCCCCGAGACAGCCACGGCCGCGGCCATCAAGGGCGTTGTCACGGACCCGAGGACCCTCGGTGATTTCCCTGAAGTAAAGATGCCCGAGACATTCCTCGTAGACGACTCCATGGTGATTCCGCCCCCCGCGGACCCATCGGGGGTGGAAGTCCTAAAAGGTCCCAACATCCAGGCCCTGCCCATCCAGGCCCCCCTTGGGGACTCATTAAAGGGTAATGTCCTTATAAAGCTTGGCGATAACATCACCACAGACGATATCACGCCGGCAGGGACATGGCTGAAATACAGGAGCAACGTGCCAAAATACTCGGAGAGCGTCTTCTTCGCCATTGAACCTGACTTTTACAAGAAGGCCCTTGACGCGGGAGGCGGTTTTGTAATCGGCGGAGAGAACTACGGACAGGGCTCGTCTCGTGAGCACGCCGCGCTCTGCCCCATGTACCTTGGCATAAAGGCCGTAATCACAAAGAGCTTTGCCAGGATTCACAAGGCAAACCTCATAAACTTCGGCATCCTGCCCCTTGTCTTCGATAACCCGGCTGACTTTGACTCCATTGAGGCCGGAGATGAGCTTGAGATTAACGACCTCATCGAGGGGCTTGAACCGGGGGCAACCCTTACCCTTAAGAACGTCACCAAGGATACGGAGATGGCTCTGCGCCACGACTACTCGCCTGTACAGACCGCCATGATAAAGGCAGGCGGCAGGCTTAACTACACTGTCTCGGGCGGTGCCTGAGAGGGTTAAGATGGGAGGTTTTCTTCTTCTTAAGAACCCTCACCTGTAAGAGCTGCAACAACGCCCCTTACGTCTACGTAAGGGGCGTTTGTTTCTTTATAAGGAACTTCTCCAAGAAGAGGCACGCCTGTGTGGCGTGCTACCTCGGCCCTGTTGGAGGCGAGGCTGCTGTCATGGGGGTTTGGCAAAGCTGGATGGTTTAAGATGATTCCACTTATGCTCAGCCCCATCTGCAGTGCAAGGCGCACGGTAAGCATGGAGTGGTTGATTACGCCGATGCGCGATGGGGCTACTATTATAAGGGGCAAACCAAGAAAAACGGCGAGATGGGCCATGGTTTGGCCTCTACCTGCCCCCACCCCCTCTCTACCCCCCTTTGCCCCGGGTTCTCCCCCGTCTACCCCCCTCTCACCACCACCGAGGGGCACAAGGAGACCACCGGCGCCTTCTAACAGTACCACATCGCTGCCGTGGCAAAACTCCTTAAATGAAGCCCCAATTACCTCAAAATCTATCTCAA
>JBHHUW010000067.1:0-7101 GCA_046753945.1 Thermodesulfobacteriota bacterium | reverse complement strand
ATACTGGAGCTCAACACCAGTGCCAAGATGCTCTCCATAGTGCCTCTTATGAACGGCGGCGGACTCTTTGAGACAGGCGCCGGAGGTTCGGCTCCAAAGCACGTGCAGCAGTTTTTAGAGGAGGGACACCTGCGGTGGGATTCATTGGGTGAGTACCTTGCTCTTGCCGAATCACTGGAGCACTATGCCAATGTCAACGGCAATGAGAAGGCCGGGGTTTTTGCGAAGGCCCTTGGTGAGGCGAACTGCAAGTTTCTCGATAGTAACAAGTCACCGTCCCGTAAGGTTAATGAACTCGATGACCGCGGCAGCCATTTTTATCTGGCCCTTTACTGGGCCGAGGCGCTGGCCGCGCAGAATGAAGACGCCTCGCTTAAGGAGTGTTTTACCTCTCTGGCAAAGCAACTCTCCGATAACGAGGCAAAGATTATGGATGAACTGAACGGTGCTCAGGGGGCTCCTGTGGACATAGGCGGCTACTATCTCCCCGATGACGAGCTGGCCTCAAAGGCCATGCGCCCAAGCCGTACCTTCAACGCTGCGCTGGAGGGTTTGTAGTACTAGAGGCCTCTTGCTTAGCAAAATGGGTTAAAAAGAAGGGGACGGATTTATTTTTTATCGTAGTTGCAGGATACTACTTTGAAATAAATCCGTCCCCTCTTGTTTTGGAAGGTGAGGCTCTGTCCGGCAGGACAGCTGCCTGGGACTCAGTTTTCCCTTTCCTCGAGCATATTGGTGAACATATCGGTATTGATCGTGGTCTCTTCGCCGCAGCCCGGGCATTTGATTCGCGTCCCCTTCTTGAGCTCGCTCGTCAGCTTCTTAAAGTCCTTGTTGCAGACCGGGCATGTAATGGATATTGTAACATCTGGCATTGTGTATCCCTCCTTTTTTTTCCAATATACGGATAACTATTTGTAGCACAAAAGAAGACAAAAAGGGATGGATTTTTTGACCCCAATGATATGAGACTGCGGTGAAAAATTTTTTTCTCTTTATGTCTTTTTTATTTTTTAGGGTTCCTAAAAAAAAATGCCCGGTCTTGGAAAAAATGAGGGCCGGATAAAAAAGGAAGAGTGATGGAGAATTAAGCAAGGCACCTACGCAATTATCCGCTAATCGTTTCTTAATATTCAATCTGTATAATGGAAGTTAGTAAAAGGCATTGATCAATCAATGACCAATTAATGGTTATATTAAGACCAAGCATAAGGAGGAAATAAAATGAAAAAGCATACTCAGAGCCTTGAACTTGCTTTAGTGACTATCTGCTTCATTACTTTTGTCGGAGTCTTCGTGGGTTTTCATATGATGCCTCACTAAGGTTACAAGGACACCTGGCACAACAGAGAGGGGCAGATATTTTTAGTATCTGCCTCTCTTTTTTTTTTAGTCTTATAAGTAACTCAGTTTTTTTATCTTCTCGCCTGAGATGAAGCCGTTGTAAAAGCGAACACATCGCAAGTGAATTATCTGTTAATCGTACTTTAATTTACAATAAGTATAATAGTATCTAAAGATTAGCAAGAGAGGTATCGATAACTGCATTAACACTTAAGATATGGAGGTTTGATATGACCGGCAAGGATAAAATAGTAGTATTCCTGGGTATAGCTTTGAATGTAGTGGTCGCCGCTATTGTTCTTTTTGGATCAACAAACTTTTTTGCTTAGAGTTAATGTTGATAAAGGTATGTGAAGGTTGAGCCTGGTTTGAAAATGCTATACAGAGAACATATGTTGTGATATAGTTAAAGATATATTGACACGTTGAATCTGCCAATCTCTCAAAGTTAATACCTCCGTTCCAATACCTGATTTAGGACTTGCGTCAGCCGCAAGTTTTAAAAAGAGTCTATATATTAAAAGTATTAATCCATTCACCTTTTATCTTCTCTATTCAGAAATGTTTTTTAATAATGTAGAACTTTTTGCGTAAAGCATAGACCCTAATCAGAGTTCTGTTTTTGTACATCCTCTGAGTTTTTTGCAGCATCTCCGGAGATCGTTCATCATGGCTATCCATACAGATAGATTGAATTGGCTGAAAAATTTGTACCCGGGTTACTTTGTCCTCACCATGGCAACGGGCATCATCGGCATTGGTTTTAACCTGCTTGAGCTAAAGTTCTTGTCCCATCTCTTCTACATTCTGACAGTTGTTTCCTGGTCTGTGATAGCCGTGCTCTTTATCGCGCGCATCTTGCTTTTCCCAAAAGCCATATGGGCCGACTTGATGAACCCGGTGCTCACCTTTAACTTCTTTACCTTTGTGGCGGGAACCTGTGTGCTGGGGCTTATGCTTGATCTAGAGGGTTACAAGCTACTGCCGCTTATATGCTGGGTAGGGGCATATGGTGCATGGATCTTACTCCTCTATGCCAGCTTTTCAGTGCTCACTCTTCTTCATGGCGAGCGTAAGGTAAATGTAGTAGACGGCGGATGGCTGGTATGTATTGTGGGTACAGAAGCCCTGGTATTGCTTGGCCTGCGGGTTGTTCCCAGCGTTGGAATGTTCAGTGAACTTTTGATGTTGAACGTCTTCATGTTATGGGGGGTAGGGATAATCCTTTACGCTATCTTTGTCGCTCTCTTTTGTTACCGTATCTTTTTCATTGAGATGAAAGCCACTGATTATACCCCGCAGATGTGGGTCATCATGGGAGCCGCGGCCATCACCGCCAATGCCAGCAGCAGTCTGGATATGGCAACTCCAGTACTCGTTGTCCTTACCGAAGTGCATGCCTTTGTTGACAGTGTGGCCCTTCTCTCATGGGCCTGGGCTACATGGTGGATTCCTCTACTTGTAATTATAAGTTTCTGGAAGCATGCCGTTAAGAAGGTGCCCCTTGGCTACGAGCCGAGACAATGGAGCGTTGTCTTCCCTATTGGCATGTATACCGTGGCCGGCTATCAACTCTCACTTGCCTCTCAATTCGATCCTCTGCATCAGATATCACATGTTATGATATGGATAGCTGTTACTCTCTGGGTTCTCCTGGCAATCGGCCTTCTCAGCTGTATAGCGCGCGGTCTTTTTATTACGACCAATCACCCAGGCCAATCCATGAAAAATCAAAAAGAGGCCGTAACCTCCTGAGTTATATCAATAACTCAAGCAATTACGGCCCCTTATGGTTTGGCAGTCCTAACGGGAGTCGAACCCGTGTTTTCGCCTTGAGAGGGCGACGTCCTGGGCCACTAGACGATAGGACCAGTAGATTAATATAACTAAATTTTTATCGTAAATCAGACCATTTGTCAATGCTCTACTTGGGATCTGCGGGTAAAGTCAAGGGGTCTTACTCCAGAGTAAAGCTCCTTACTCACCGTTAAAACCGTAAGAAAGGGCGTTTTTTGCAGGAGTAGTGCCTTTTTCAAGGACCTCGCCCTTTTGCAGTATGATGTAGCTGTATTTTGTGAAAAACCTTATCTTCTTTATATCTCTCAGTATCTCCGTCGATGAAGTGGCGTTGCTTGAGAATAAGATAATATTTTTTTCCGCGTTAAAGGGATTCTTAATGGCCAGCGCCAGGGCGGTGTCCTTCCCATCAAAGCCCTTCTCATCAAAGGTGGTAAAAAAGCCATTCTCATCTATCTTTATCTCCGGTGGCAGGCCGAGCTCCAGTCCCTTTAATACCTCTGGCATGCCCGGACCGCCCAGTATAAACAGGGACTTTTCCTCAAGGGTTTTCTTAATCTCCTCTTTTGTTACCTCTGTTACTGTAAGCCCATAGTCTTTTGAGAGCAGCTCGGCGCCGGTGGAAAATTTTGAGCGTAGAGATTCATCACCGGCAATGACTAAAATGGTATCCTTATCCCCGAGGACCACGCTAAGTGATGGCGGCACCTCTTCTGCCGATAGTATGCGGAAGAGGCGGTACCGGGGATCAAGTTCAAGGGTTACGGGTTTTTCCACTGTGGTTATGGAAAACCCGCTGCTCTTTGACTTTACCTCAAGGTTTTTTTCAATGACCTCGCCATTTACGGTGGTTATCCTTGCCGGCACGGTCATGGTATAGGCAGGTTCCTTTTGAGATATTTTAAAGGTGGTTACAAAACCCTCTCCCTCTTCTTTCATGGATACGTCGGTAAGGCCGAGCTCCGGGCCCCCGGTTCTATGGAGCCATTGCTCAAAAAACCACGTGAGGTCCTTTTCCGAGGCCCTGGCAAAGGCTTCTTCCAGGTCTTTCCATGTCCCCCGCTTAAAGGCCTTGTCGCTGTAAAAATCTTTTAGCGCCTTGTTGAATGTCTCGCTGCCTACTATGTCCTCAAGCATGGCAAAGACCATTACTCCCTTATTGTAACCAACAGCGCGGTCTGACGGCTCTTTTGGTGTTATGAACTCTGAGAGGGAAGGACTGTCCTTGCCGGCAAAATTCTTATACCCCTCAAGTTTTTTAAAGCGGAACTCTTCTGCCTCAGCCTCACCCTTGCTGCGTTCGTACTGGTAGTCCGCCGTATAGGTGGTGAGCGCCTCGGCCCAGTTGCCAAGGGAAGCGTCGATAAAGACGGAGTTACCCCACCAGGAGTGGGCTATCTCGTGGCCAAGGGAGGTATCAGGTATAAAGGGAAGTCTCAGGACCTTGGAGCCAAGGAGCGTAAAGGAGGGCATGCCAAAACCCGTTGGAAGAAAACTTTCCACCACGGCGAATTTTGTAAAGGGGTATTTTCCGAATGACTCCTCGTAAAAGTCAAGATACCCTGCTGTCTTTTCACTGTAGGTGGCCGAGAGTTTTTCATCCTTTTTAAGAAAGAATGTGTAAATCTTGATGTCGTTATGTACTGTCTTCTTTACACGGAATTTTGATGAGACGATGTCCAGCCCGTCAATGGGGCGGGTGGTCTTCCAGCGGTCAAAGGTCCTGTCCGCAGAGCTCATGTGGAGCATCCAGTCACCCTCGCTTACCGTGGTAAAGCCGCGGGGCATATTTATTGAGAGGTTATACTGGGCCGCGCCGTTTTCTGTATGGGGGTACCAGTATGAAGAGGAGGGAAGGAACAGGCCGCGGGGCCCCATAACCCCCTCGTTTATATATGAGACGCCTCTCTGAATTTTCTTTTCCGCATCCTTTATAGAGGCGGTGGCTGCATTGAAGCTGATGTGTACTGTTATGGCTTTGCTGCCTGCAGGTTTGCGCGGCAGTTTTATGATAAGTTCTTTCAGCGGTTCGTCTTCCAGGTCATTAAAGGCCAGGCCGGGTTTTTTCCCATCTGCCCTCACCCTGGTTACACGGGTCTTTTTGTTAATGAGAAGGCGCAGTCTGCCGCCCGTGCCCTCTACCTTAATGGTGTCGGTGCCTTGCAGGCTCCTGGACTTCAGGTTAACCGTAATGCTTATGTTGTGGGATATTACTCTGGCATGGGGGTTTTTCTCCACCTCTGCCTTTGCCTTTGCCTTTGCCTCCGGGGAGGTCATTGTGAAAAGTGTGAGTATGGTGAAGAGAAGGGCAATTTTAAAGCTAAGAGGGTTTTTCATTTTTGATTAAACGCGGGGAGATTGTTTGCCATGCTCTAAAAAGGTCTTTTTTTGACAACCCTAAAGAGCGCTCCGTCCTTTGCGCCTCCTTTAATCGTAAGTGCGGCTATGGTCTCTCCGGGGGCTTAGGATGTGACCAGGATGCCTTTCAGGGAGGATGTCTCACGTGGGGACTGAATTAATTGGCTGGGGGACCAGGATTCGAACCTGGATAAACGGATTCAGAGTCCGTTGTCCTGCCGTTAGACGATCCCCCAACACGCCGTTATGCACAAAATCGGCCCAAAAGCCCATTCTTTTGCCAAAGAATTAATGTAGATTATATGAAATCCTTAGTCAAGTAAATACTTTTGCCAATTCCACCCTCTTTTACTCTTCAAGGGGATTTGTGTTGACGGCAATGATTAAGTCTTGTATACTCTTAGTCTTTTATATAATATAAAAAGATGATTATTAAGATAGATACCATCCCGGCCAGAGGGCTCAGAGTTGAGCTCGAAGAAAAGGCCGATGGTTTTAAAGACAGCTTCAGAGAATCGGGTTATAAGCTATCAGGGCCTGTGCGGGCGTTGCTTGTGCTCACAGTCTCCAAGGGTAGTCTTTACATAGAGGGGAGCGTAAGCGCCCCTTTCAAGGCCCGCTGCGACAGGTGCCTTGAGGAGTTCTCCTTTAAGATAGATGCCCCTGTGTCATTGTACTTTACAAGGCTTACGGGTCTAAAGCACGAGGTGGAGCTCAAGGCCCCTGATATGGATATCAGCGTGCTCCACGGAGATGAGATAGATACGCATGATATTCTCCTCGGTCAGCTTGCCCTGGAGATTCCATTATCGGCTCTCTGCCGCGTGGATTGCCGGGGGCTATGCCCGGGCTGTGGTCTGGACTTGAATAAAGAACCCTGTGGCTGCGAGGCAGGGAGTAAGGTCGATGCGCGCCTTGCCGCGCTAAAGAACTATAAGGTCAAATAAAAAAAAGATGGTGGTGTAAGAGATGCCGAATCCGAAAAAAAGACACTCAAGATGCAAAACCGGTCAAAGAAGGAGTCATGACGCCCTTAAGAAAACGGGGCTCTCGCTCTGTCCGGCCTGTGATGAGCCCAAGCGTCCTCATCACATCTGTCCAAGCTGCGGAGTCTACAGAGGCAAGACCGTAGTAGAGAAGGAAGAGTCCCTCTAAGCTCCACCTCCTCTTCTCTCTAAGGCCCAGGGAGCTTGCCTCTCTAAACCTTAGCGAGAATCAATGACAGGGAAGGGCTCTTTACAGGGTCTTCTGTGATTGGGGGAGGGTGGTTTTTGAGCCCCATGTGGATTGAGAGTGCCCATCTGGTAACGGCGTAAAGAGCGACGAAGGTGCGCGGACAGGGTGGTGGCGGCCGGAGGGCGAAAAAATCTCCAGACGCAATAGCGGCGTACCTCCCTTAATCATAAAAAAAATATCATATGAAGATAGCAGTAGACGCCATGGGGGGCGACCACGGCCCTGCCGCAATTGTAGCTGGAAGCGTAGAGGCCTCATCTTCCCTTGGCATACCTATAATACTTGTCGGAGACAGAGTCAAGATCGAGTCTGAGCTCAAGAAGTATCCCTCTGATTCAGGTAATATCTCTATAAGACACGCCTCTG
>JBHHUW010000066.1:0-7390 GCA_046753945.1 Thermodesulfobacteriota bacterium | reverse complement strand
CTTAGAGGACATCGCTGAAGCTCATATCCTGGTCCTTGATAATCTGCTTGAGTTTTCCAAGGGCCTTCACCTCAATCTGCCTCACCCTCTCGCGTGTTACGCCAAGCCGTAACCCTATCTTTTCAAGGGTCTCTATCTCAGTCCCGTCTATACCGAAGCGGAACTTTATTATCTCAGCCTCGTTATTCTCAAGGAGTGTAAGCCACTCCCTGACGTTCTTCACCCTCTTCTCGCCGTCAATTACATCCATGGGTGTAGGCGATGAGGTGTCTTCGAGCCTCTCAAGGAGGGGCTGCTCGAACTCGCCCGGTGTGGTGGCCTCGAGGGAAGAGGTCTTTCTTACTATCCTGTCGAGCTTCTTTACGTACTTCTCCTTAAAACCCGTCTTACTGGAGACCTCGCCCGCAACAGGCTCTCTACGAAGCTCTTCTCTAAGGTAACGCCTTGCGCGCGTAACCTTGGCGAGATCATTGGTAACATGTATGGGCAGGCGCACTGTATTTGCCTGGTTGGCTATAGCCCTGTCAACGGACTGCCTTATCCAGTACGTGGCGTACGTGGAGAACCTGCACCCCTTTATAGACCTGAAGCGGTCAACGGCCTTTATGAGGCCTATATTACCCTCTTCTATGAGGTCAGGCAGGGCCAGACCTCTGCCTGCGTACCTCTTTGCTATGTTGATGACGAGCCTGAGATTAGACTCTATCATCTTTTGTCTCGCCTCGGCGTCTCCGGCCTCAATTTTAAGAGCAAGCACCTTTTCCTCTCTGGCGCCGAGGAGGCCAAGGCCCTTGATGCTCTCAAAGTACCGGGTTATGGCATTGGCGCCGGAGGCGCCAGTAGTACTCTTTGCCGCTGCCTTCTTTTTCCGTCCCTGGCCCGTACGCCGCCTCTTAATGGGTCTCTCAAGAGGCGGGGCCGGAGTAGCTGCAGGACGGGGCAAGAGGGAAAAGGCCGCATTCAACTGCTCATGGTCCTTTATCTCTACTGCTGCATTGGGAGATTTCATCTCTTACCCCCTTTCGTCTTATAACTGTAACGTCCAGAACCTATTTCTCGTCCTTCTCGAACTCCTTACCCTCGCACTCAGGGCATTTTTTTGGTCTGCACCTTGTTTCTTTTGAGTAACCACATTTTTCACACTTCCAAAGGGCCATTGTAGAGCCTCCTCTTATTTAGATTATTTTGCCTCACCATAGCCCCTTAGAGGTGGGCCTCGGCGTACTCCTCAAGACCTTCCTGACTTGGTTTCATTGCGTCATCGCCTTTTTTCCAGTTAGCCGGGCAGACCTCGCCGTGCTTCTCGGTGAACTCAATGGCGTCTATGACACGGAGGATCTCGTCTATGCTCCTGCCTATTGGCAGATCGTTTACAGTATAGCTCCTGATCTTACCGGCCTTGTCTATTATGAAGACACCCCGAAAAGCTATGCCCGCGCCCTCAAGAAGTACTCCGTACTCTGAGCTGATGCATTTTTTAAGGTCCGCTACAAGGGGATACCCTATCTCACCTATGCCGCCCTCTTTTCTCGGTGTCTGCCTCCACTTGGCATGAGAGAACTGGCTGTCTACGGATACCCCGATGACCTGGGCGTCCCTTGACTTGAAGTCATCTATCCTGTCGCTTAAGGAAACTATCTCCGTGGGACATACAAAGGTAAAATCAAGAGGGTAGAAAAAGAGCACCGCGTACTTACCTCTGTAATCCGATAGACTTAACTCTTTTATTGAACCGTCTTCAAATACCGCCTGTGCCGTAAAATCCGGTGCCTCTTTCTGTACAAATGCCTCTGCCATCTTCCTTCTCCTCGTAGTGTGTCTGTTATCTGGTTTGTTTGTTATCTGCAGTTATTGCATACTCCGAAAAAATCAACGTGGTTGGCCTCTACTTCAAAGTCATTTAAGACATCATCGGGGAGCTCAAGGGAGGCCGAGTAGTCCACCATTACATCATCAATGCGCCCGCAGGACGTGCACCTTATGTGGTGATGAGGACTTGCGTCGGGGTCAAAGCGCCGGCGCTCGGGGTCTATGCTTAGCTCGCAGAGCTCGCCTCTCCCGATAAGGGCCTGAACCGTGTTGTATACGGTGGCAAAAGAGAGCGTGGGGTTTGTCTCCTTGAGGTCGCTGAAAATCTCCTCGGCGCTGGGATGGTCCCTATTGCCCTCAAGATACTTAAGTATTGCCAGCCTCTGAGGTGTAAGCTTGAAACCTGTACCCTTGTATTTATTCAGTATCTTATCCATAAAACTGACTCGCCTTTATAGAAAACTCACTTGCAAGAGTTAGATTAAAACCGTTATTATCTTTGAATGATTCTATTATATAAACTTTAGTAACATTGTCAAGTATTTTTTTGAGTTAAAACGAAAAAAAATTAAAGAGCGCAATCCGGCCATGGTATCTGTTGACCGGAGGTTTATAATCATGGTAAGAATTGAAATGCCCGGGCTCTACAAAAAGCCCGGCAATGCCAATACATTATTTAATGGAGACGCGTAGGACAAGGGCCGTTGGCGGGCTGATAACAACCTTAAAAAGGCAGGAAAAATCCAAAAATGTTCTTCTACAACTTAATGCACGTCGTACATCTTATAGCCGTTATACTCTGGATAGGCGGGCTCGCCTTTATCACCACAATGATCTTTCCTATCATCATAAAGACAGCAGACCCCCTTGGCAAGGTCCTTCTCTTCAGGAAAATAGAGCACAGGTTCGCCAGGACAGCGAGAGTCTACAACATCATCACAGGGGCCTCGGGGCTTATAATGCTCCTTTACATGGGATGGCAGGACGCGCTTTATACAAGACACGGGCTCTCGCTCCTTGTCATGATACTCATATGGGTCTTCTGGTTCATCATGCTATTCGGCCTTGAGCCACTGGTAATAAGAAAGATGCTGGAACGCATGATGGAGAAGGACACGGACCTGGATATAGACGCTGTTTTTGGAAGGATGAACAAGATGCACTGGATACTCCTCGTGGTCTCCCTTATCGCCGTTGCCAGCGGAGCGTGCTTTGCCCACAGTTCATTGTTGTCTTTAGGCAGCCCCTGAGACTCTCTCCCTTTAAGCCATCACCACCTCAATAGAGTTTTCAGGGGTTTTTGCCCCTTTTGCCCCTTTTACCCTTGTACCCTCTAACCCCTTCGAGGGCCAATAATCCCTCCTTAACTCCCACCCCGCCGCCGGACCAGCCGCCAGGGCTCCCGTCCGAGCGGATTACCCTGTGACAGGGAATGACTATTGGCAGCATATTTTGGCCGCAGGCCCCGGCCACCGCCCTGAAGGCGCGGGGAGACCCCACCTTTTCGGCTATAAAGGCATAGCTCCTCACCTCGCCGCGAGGTATTCGGGCAAGGGCCTTCCAGACGCTTATCTGAAATGTTGTGCCAAAGAGCTTTACCGGCAGACAAAACTCAACGGCATGTCCCTTAAAATAGGTATCCAAATCTCTAAAAAAGGCGGTAAAGGGGGCGCGGCTCTGCCGCAGCCTGAGAGAGGGGCCAAATCCATGGGAGAGTTTTTCTTCAAAAGCCGCCGGCCCGGTAGAGAAAGAGACGGCCAGAAGAGCAGGACCCTCCATGGCGGCATAGACAAGACCAAGAGGCGAGTCATAAGAGGCAAAGACAAGGGGACCTGGGCAGGCTCTCATAGCGGTCTTCATTGCTGTGTTTTCGGCAGACCCTTCTTAGGAAATCTCATAAGTGCGAGGCACTCTGCCGCCGCACAAAAGAGGGCCCTATGGTTAAGGGCCCTGAGTTTTAAAGAAGGATTTATATTTTTCAAGAGACCAGCCCTGTAGAGAGGTCACGGTAAAAAATTATTCTGTACAGAGAGATAGGGCTCCCTCTCCGGTTCTATCCGACCGCCAAGAGCTGAGGCGGCAGAATTGGTCCCCTGGAGTAACAGACCTATCTATACGCCGAGAGAACTGCCTTCTCAGTGGAGAGTTTTTTCAGCACATCGTTCTTAACAATGACAAAGGCTGCCTTTTCCGCTCCTGAGACGGCCTTTGCGGGGTTGCCCTTTATGCGAAGAGGATTAATGAGCCTCTTGCCTTTTCGCACCTCGTAATGCAGGTGCGGTCCCGTTGAGATGCCTGTAGAGCCCACATAACCGATGACATCGCCCTGCTCCACTCTGGCGCCGCGCCTGATGCCCTTTCTTATCTTCGAGAAATGTCCGTAACCCGTTGAGTAGCCATTGCTGTGCTTAATTGTAACAAAACGCCCGTAACCGCTCTTCCAGCCGGCAAAGGTCACCTTGCCGCTTCCGGCGGCCTCAACGGGAGTGCCTCTGGGGGCGGCGTAATCTATGCCATGGTGAGCCCTGTATTTTTTAAGAATGGGATGATAGCGTCTATTGGAAAAATAACTGCTGATACGCCTGTACCGTAGCGGTGACTTCATGAGCATCTTTCTAAGGGACCTGCCGTTGAGGTCGTAATAACCGCTCCTGCCGCGGCTGTCTTTGTAGTATATGGCTTTATAGTCCCTGCCGCCGCTTGTTACCTCCGCTCCGCGCACCGCGCCATTCTCCACAAACTCGCCTTCAACGTAGATTTGCTCGTAAAGCACCTTGAAGGTATCGCCCTCTCTCATATCCGTGTTAAAGTCCACATCCCAGGCAAAGACATCAGATAGAGAGAGAACAACAGCCGGGGGCACATCGGCCTCCATGGCAGCCCGGTAAAGGGAACTCTCAATGACGCCGGAGCCCTTTTTAAGGCGCACCTCTCTGGGCAGTTCCCGCTTTACCGCCTTATAACCGTACTTTGCCTCCCCGTCCTTCTCAAGGACAAGGACCTCGAAAGGGTTTATCTTATAAAGGACTTTTACAACTCTGTCTTCGCGGGTAAGAACACTCACTACGGAACCCTGTCTCAGCCTTGAGAGCCTGTAAAAGGGCCGGGCAGCTTTTGTCAGTTTCCTTATCTCCTGAGGGCTGAGATCAAAGCCGCGCATAACGCCGTAGAATGTGTCCGAGGCGGAGATGTTGATATCGAACCTCTCAAGCTGAGATTTACTCTGTGTTGTATCGGGTGTAGTGGTCTTTTTTGAGGAAGCCTCGGGTGTGTATATAAAGACAAGGCTTATAATAACGCAAAAACCTGCGGCAAGGGACAAGAGCAAAGGGCTGGTAAAACCGTTTCTATTAAAACTCTTCAACAAAGGCCTCCAGGAGAAGATTGGTAAGAAGTCTCGAATTCAGAAGATAATAGTAAATCGGTAGACCCCTGTCAAGGACTTCCACAATAAAGTTAACCCTTTAGAAAGACTTACTACTGTTACTCAGGTCACATTCCGGTAAAATCAAAAAAATTAAGATTCCGGCATAATTATCTCTAAGCACAAAACCCGTTCAATCCTTAGTGGTAAGCGAGGCAGATTTCTACCTTAATGTCACTCTCTGCAGCCCGGCCATGAAAAATCCGGAGAGATCGTTTAGAAAGCAGCG
Source organism: Thermodesulfobacteriota bacterium (assembly GCA_046753945.1). GTDB lineage: Bacteria > Desulfobacterota > GWC2-55-46 > GWC2-55-46 > JADFVP01 > JAJRZX01. The sequence goes on along the minus strand of JBHHUW010000066.1, from coordinate 1,928 downwards.
TTTATGTGTTATAATAAATAATCACTAACTGAGGCGTCTCCATAAGCGTGCCAGAGGCTACTATTGTCCTTATCGTCGCTTATGAAAAAATCTTCTTTCAAAAGGTCCTTAAGGAGTGGCTGAACTGATTCCGGGGTTATTCGCGGAACCGCCGCTAAGTATCTTAAAAGACAAATAGCTGAGATACATTATTCTATATTGGTGAGGATCAACTTATGGATATAAGCACAACAGATATTCCCGCCGCCATATGTGAGACAAAGAAGCCCCTCATACTCGTTGCCGATGACGACATCTTCTTTCGAGCAATACTTCAAGACCTCCTTAAAGAGATGGGTTATGAGAGCGTAACGGCCAGAGACGGCGCCGAGACCCTGAAGCAGGCCTTCAGCCTTGAACCTGACCTTATCATCACCGATGTAGTAATGCCCGGGCTAAACGGTTTTGAGGTCACCGAAAAGCTTAAAAGCGACCCACGCACCATGCATACTCCCGTCATCATTGTAACCACCCTCTCTGATACGGACTCAAAGATAAAGGGGCTTCATGCCGGGGCCGATGATTTTCTAAACAAACCCGTTGAGAGGACGGAGCTCTACCTGCGCGTGAGGAATCTCCTGAAGGTAAGGAAATACGAACAATACCTCATTGAGCATGGAAAGGCCATTGAGGGAGAGATAAGGTCAAAGACACTGGCCCTTGAAGAGGCCTACGAGCAGATAAAGAACGGCTATGTGGATACGGTGACCAGGCTCACCCTGGCCGCCGAGTACAGAGACAAAGAGACCGGCGGGCATATAGAGAGGATAGGCCTCTACTCACGGCTCCTCGCAGAAAAGTCAGGGCTCTCAGGCGAAGAGGTTGAGGAGATATACAGGGCGAGCCCCATGCACGATGTGGGCAAGATAGGCATACCTGACGATGTCCTCCTGAAAAAGGGACGCTTCAACAACGATGAGTTCTCCGTCATGAAGACCCACTGCGATATAGGGGCAAACATCCTGCATAACCCCGGTCCCGTTGTCCTCAAGACTGCCATGGAGATAGCCCTCAATCACCACGAAAGATGGGACGGGAGCGGCTATCCCGGAGCTCTCAGTAAGACCGGCATCCCCGTAAGCGGAAGGATAGTGCATATTGTGGACATCTATGACGCCCTTCGGAGCGCCCGTCCATACAAACCCGGCTATGACCATAAAAAATCCATACATATCATGGAGACAAGCGAGAACCACGGCTTTGACCCGGACATATACAGGGCCTTTAGAGACTCGGCAGAGGAGTTCAATGATATCTTCGAGGCGAATTAGATCTGAGAATCTCTCCGAAGAGTGTAGCGCCGGAAGGGCGGAACCGCATAATGGGAATAAGACTACGTCAGGGACAGGGGCTGAAGGCGCAAAAGGCCTTTATGCAAAAAGGGGTCAACGGACAAGGAGGAGAAAATCGGCGTCTCCTTTGGAGACGTCCCTTCTATCGAACTCACCTACGACCTCTGGCAGTATGACAATATTTTCAAGGCGCGCCGCGGAGATTACCTTTCTCGGTATGCCCCGTTTCCATGCGTGACCGCTGCCGGCAAGGGCCACCATGACACGTCCGGGGTTGGCCACAAGGTAATCCACAATTCTCGCGGACATGTAACTGTCCCAGGCCATCTGCACCCTGCAAAAGTCCTGAAATTCCGAGTCCATGTGCTCGTGCTGTCCCATGGCCTCACGTATCATATTCTCATACTCCATATCCACATCACAGGTGATATCGCCGAGGCTTGTCCGTTCTTCAGGCGTCAGGGACTTTACCCCGCCGATAAACAACTTGTGGGATACCTTTTTTGGGATATTCAGCCCTACAAGGGGTATCTTGTGTTTACGGGCATAGATAAAGATGCCGCGGTACTTATACCACGGCACCTTCCAGTTTCTGTA
>JBHHUW010000065.1:0-7531 GCA_046753945.1 Thermodesulfobacteriota bacterium | reverse complement strand
GCCCTTACTTTCTTTTGGAAAAAAGAAAGTAAGACAAAGAAAACCAACGGGGGAATTAGGTTATTGCCGCTGAAGATACATCTTGCTCCCACGCTGCTTTGGAAAAAAGAAACCAGGACAAAGAAAACCAACGGGGGAATTAGGTTATTGCCGCTGAAGATACATCTTGCACCCGCGCTGCTTTGGAAAAAAGAAACCAGGACAAAGAAAACCAACGGGGGGATTAGGTTATTGCCGCTGAAGATACATCTTGCTCCCGCGTTGCCAACCAAAAAAAGGGCCAAAGGCCCCACTGAACACTGCGCTTATTTTTTACCCTCTATAAAGAGAATTACTACCTCGCTACCAATTTCAGGACAGTATAAACAAGCTCCTTTGCTGGCCCCTTCTTAGCGCTTGGCGATGATATCCGAGACCTTGTCCTTCAACTCATCTACCCAGAAGGGATTGCCTTTCTGGATAAAATCCTTTACATGGTAATTAAACCACTTGGGATCAAGTGAGATATCATCTACAAGCTCCTTGCCTGTTGTCACGATGGCAGGCACCTTCAACTCCATACGCACGGCCTCCTGCAGGACCTCCTCGCCGTCAATAAGGGAAGTAGGGTCATCGGGATTTTTAAGGTAGAGGTCCACAACAAGGAGGTCTATGCTCTCGTCTCTCAGGACCTTCAGGGCCTCAGCGCCGTTCTTAACGAGAATAAGCCTCTTTTCTCCGTCCTTCAGGGTGTTCTCCACCATCTTTCTCGATAGTGCGTCGTCTTCCACTACGAGTATGGTAGGGCGCAAGGAGGCCTCATCTGCAGGTGCTGTAGAGGCGGTCTTCGCACCAGAGCCCGTCTCACCGGGAGCATCATTTAGCAAAAGAGGGGCGCTCTCGGTACTGGTATCTATAGCGAATCCATCTGCCTCGGACTGAGGCGCAGATGATCTTGCAGCCGTGACAACAAAACCCCGGGGACCTTTTTTTACATGGTGGGGCGCGCCGCAGCTTATACAGCTAATAGAAGAACCGGCTTCCCACCTGGCAAGCTCTGCAACTGGCACCCATAGCCTGAAACGGGCCTCACAGCTCGTACAATCTATCTCAAAGGGTTCCTTTTTTTCGCTCATGGCTGTGTCTTCTCCTTGGCCGGGGATTAAAGAACAGGATCAAAGAGACGGGGGTGTACGTGATTTTTATTCAGCATATAATGTAACGTGATAAAAGAGTGAATGTCAACAACGTAAAGGTAAAGCAAGTCTTATTTGTTCAGACCTTCCACGAGACAGGGATGTGTCGTGATTTTCAGCGCCAAAAACCCTTGAGAATGTGAGAAAGAGAAAAACTCATTTTTCTTGTTCGCCTCTTAATAACTCAGGGACGAAAGTATAGAGAAAGAAGCTACCTCGCCCTGAAACCCACCACGTCGCCGATGCCCTTCAAATTGAAGGAGAGATATACCAGATTCTCCACGAGGGTCCTGGAGTAGGTAAGTTCCACGCCCCAGCACTGGTGGAGATAAGAACCAACAATGGTGCGCTCAAGTGACCTCTTTTCATCTATGGCATACCTCTCAAGATATGAAAAAGAAAAAGCATTGCTCAGGTGAAATTTTAACGAGCCCTCGATAAAGTTCGTAGAGTCTCTGAGGAACCTCTGCGAGAGTGTGAGCCTGTCTCCGCGCGAATCAGATACGTCAAGGTTTACATCAAAGCTTGACGGTCTGTTGTCATAGACATTATAGTTCACCTTTCCAGTAATCTTTGAGTTCAGGGTGGGTTTAAGTATGGCCTCTGCAGTAACGTCGGAGAAGGGCCTTTTCTTATCTGTAGGTGTAAGACGCCTTCTTCTCGCCTCGTATATGTCATAACTCTGCTTGAGCTCAAGGTATATGTAATCATGAAATGAGACGATATCCTCCTTGGTGCGCCTTCCCGTAAGTATGGAGTTTAGAGAATAGGTAATAGTATTGCTGGCAGGAATAAGGTCCACTGAATCAAAGGAGGGCAGGGTCCCCTGATTGGCCTCGGGTATATAGACGTAGCTGAGCTTAGGCCGTATTGTGTGCCTTAAGGCGTCGGTCTTGCCGTTGCGGTAGTATGTCCTCCCAAAGGTGGTGGTGAGGTCCGAGGCCACCTTGTACAGATACCTGTCTACATAACGTCCCCCGGGATTTTCACTTAGAAGATAGAAGGTCCCCCTTGGCGTAATGGAGGTGTTGAGATCAAAGTAATCGCCGGGGCTCAGGGGCAGTGATATCGTAGGCTGAAGGTCAAGCCTCTGACCGGTGGTGCCCTCGGACCTTGAAAAGTTAATAAAGGACGAGGTGTGTGAGAGATAAAGAGGCGTCCTCTGTATCCTCTTATCAGAGGCCGTAAGGGTTATCTCCGGCAGCTTTCTAAGCGTGGTGGTGTCATCATCGATTAGGAGGTTGTCAAATGTCCGGAGCTGCGCCACAAGGCTGTAAATAGACCAGTTCTTGCTGACCGAGACATTGCTCTCAACGCTCTCCAGACTCTTATCAGCAGATCCCCCAAAATCCACAAAGTACTCGTCATCGCTTACTACATTGACATCAGCCCTTATGTTGAACCCCGCGGGCAATACCTCTGCATGGTTCCACTTCAACTGCCACCTGTTGGCCGATGCGCTCTCTGGCCTTGCCAGGTTATTCAGACCTTCCCGAAAAGTCCTTACCCTCTCAATATCCCTCTCCACGAAGCTGTAAAAATAAAAGTTTCCGCGGCTCGTAGGTTTACGGATATACCTGTACTCAAGGCCGCCGCCAAACCCGCGCGTTGTCTCCACATCGAGATACAAGGTAAGGTCCCTGCTTCGTGATATTGCCCAGAAAAAAGAATTATCCAGTACAAAGCCGCGAAGCTCGGAGTAACCGGGCTTTGGCAGGAGAAAACCTGTCTGGCGCTCTCTCTGCATGGCTACCCTGAGATAAGGGGTGTAGAGGACAGTACGGTCTTTTATCCTGAAGAAAGCGTGTCTCGCCCGCATGTACTCGCCAAGGTCGATGTTTGCCTCGGAAGCGAAAAAGCTCCAGGCCCGTGACTTGCCCTCTTGCCCGCAGTCGCAGGTAGAGTAGGAGACGTTCTTACCCTCGTAACTATCAGGGCCGGTTTTTCGGAGGGTATCGCCCTCTACATGGATGTTCTCTTTTTTATAAAATATCCTGCCGCTGGCTATTACAGCGGTATTCTTCCTGAGATCTATCCAGAGATCCCTGCCGCTTACGGTATTGCCATCGGCATCAAATATAAGCGTCTTGCCGGAGGTGCGGGCCTTGCCTGCGGCCACGTTCATTATCACACCCTCGGTCTCCATGGTGACGCCTTCCTGGTTAACAACGACGTTGCCCTTGGCATAGTATGTCTGCGCCTCCTTATCATAGCTGAGGAAATCAGCGGTTAACTCAACTGGCGCGTCTTTATTAAAGAAGCTCATGTTCTTTTCAACGGCCCGGACGGGTACGGCAAGAAGCGCCACCATGAGACCGGTAAATAATAAGAGGCCATAAGGCCTTATATGCACCCTTAATTTTGTCATATTCCCATTTCCATTGTTCGGAAATTACTAAAAATCCTTTACAAAAAAATCCTCTTGCAGGCCGCTCTCATCCCGTAGCTTGCGTTGCCGCAGAGGCCGCGGAAAAGAACTCTCTTGCCTCGCAGGCTACATATATGGAACCCGCTATGACCAGGACCTCACCCTGGCCAAGGCCCTTCAGGGCCGAGACAATGGCGCGGTTCACCGTGGGCTCTGCCTCGCAGTCGCCCCTTATGGCCGCGGCCGCCTTCTGAAGATGAGTTAGAGGCGCGGCCCTCGAAAGGCCTGCCTCGGTTAGTATAACGCGCCGCGATAGCGGAAGGAGCCGGGCTAATATGCCATTAATATCCTTGTCCTCTGATATGCCTGTTACAAGGGTCATGGTGAGCGGCAGGGAAAAATATTCCCTTAAGGCTCCGGCGAGTGCATGGGCCCCGGCTTCGTTATGGGCGCAGTCCAGGATAACGGGAGGGGTCTCTGAGAGAAGCTCAAACCTGCCGGGCCATTTAACACGCCTCAGGCCCTCTCTCATAGCCTCTTCATTGATACGGGGATAAGACTCTGAGAGAAGCTCAAGAGCGGCAAGGGCAAGGGCGCCATTCTTTAGCTGAAAGGCCCCGCTAAGCCCCGGCTCCAGCCCCTTTATAGAAGTCTTCAGACCAGAGTAATTAAAGCGGCCCCGGGTGGTTACTTTGCAGCTGAACTCATGACCGAGCCTTATGGGCTCTTTGCCTGCAACCTCAACGGCCCTCGAACTGATAACTGATGCGGAATCATAGCCGAGTTCTCCGCAGACAACGGGGACATTCTCTTTTATAATGCCTGCTTTTTCAGCGGCAATGTCCGCCACCTTGGAGCCAAGAAAAGCGCTGTGGTCCATTGCCACGTTAGTAATAACCGAGACAAGGGGCCTTACAATATTAGTGGCGTCAAGCCTTCCTCCAAGACCTGTCTCCATGACCGCCATATCAACTTTTTTTTCTCTAAAATACAGCAGGGCCATGGCTGTTGCCACCTCGAAAAAAGTGGCCTCCAGCGCTTTCTCATCCTTGAGTCTACCACGGGCCTCCATAACCACGGCGGCTATTCGGACAATATCCTCATCTGAGATGAACTCGCCTCCAATACATATGCGCTCGTTAAACCTCGTGAGATGCGGCGAGGTGTAAAGCCCCACGCTATAGCCTGCCTCTCTCATGACAGACTCTATCATGGCCGCAGTGGAGCCCTTGCCGTTAGTGCCGGCTATATGGAGAGCAGGCAGGTTCCTCTCGGGGTTTCCAAGAAGTTTCAGGAGTCCCTTGATACTCTGAAGACCGGGCCTTATGCCGAGCCCGGTAAGGGAGTAAAGGTAATCAATGGTCTCTTTGTATTGACGGCTCATCTTATAACGGGCCTCAGGGGGTTAGGTCTAACCGTAGTGAGCATATAAAACAAGTGGCCGAGGTGCGGCTAAGATTACATGTTCAAGGAAGGTTTTTCAAAAGAAGGCAGCTTCGGGCCGAGAGGGCCGAAGGGGCCGGGGCCATCAGCCCAGGAACTCAAGGAGCCTGCCCAGGGACTCCTTCATGTCTTTTCTCTCAACAATCATATCTACCATGCCGTGTTCAAGGATATACTCGGCGCGCTGAAATCCTTCCGGGAGGGTCTGCTTTATGGTCTGTTCTATAACGCGGGGCCCTGCAAAACCTATGAGGGCGCCGGGCTCGGCCACTATGATATCACCAAGCATGGCAAAGCTTGCCGTAACGCCGCCTGTGGTAGGGTCCGTGAGGACGGAGATAAATGGCAGGCCCGCCTCCTTGAGCCTCCCTGCGGCAGCCGCCGTCTTTGCCATCTGCATAAGAGAGAGTATGCCCTCCTGCATCCTCGCTCCGCCTGAAGCAGTGAAGGTGATGACGCCGCATCTCTTCTCAATGGCTCTTTCAAAGACCCGTGTAATCTTCTCGCCCACAACAGAGCCCATGGAGCCGCCCATAAAGGCGAAGTCAAAAACGGCAGCCATTACCTTCTGGCCCTTAATGGTGCCAAAGCCGGAGATAAGGGCGTCTTTATGCCCCGTCTTTTTCTGGTAAGACTTTATCTTGTCCTTGTATTTTTTTATATCCTTAAAGCCAAGAGAGTCCTTGGGACCTATGAGGGGGTCGAACTCCTCAAAAGTATCCTTGTCAAAGAGCATATTAATGCGCTCCATGGCCGGGAGTCTGAAGTGATATGAGCACTTGGGGCAGACCTCCAGGTCTCTTTCCAGCTCTTTTTTGTAAATTATTTCGGCGCAGTGCTGGCACTTCACCCAGAGCCCCTGAGGCACTTTTACGCTTTTTCCCTCTACGGAAAAAAAACTGTTCTTGAACCAACCCATAATATACCTTCATGTCCCGGGCGTTTTCATGGCGAGAGGATTTTTTTGTATCACTCCCCTGCCTCTTAAGCAGACGCCCTTAAGGTTTAGCTTTTATATTTTTTAATATTACTAATTTAAAGACAACTTACAGGCCTTGCCAGAGGGCCACCCTGCCTCGCACCTTAAGGGCGCAAGGCGTCTTTAAGGGAGGCTACGAAGCCGGCGGCCTCGGCAACGGCCTTTTTCCTGCCCGATGCTTTAGCGACGATATCAATTATAGCGCTTCCTACTATTACACCGTCGGCATGGGCGCCAACTTCACGGGCCTGTGCAGGGCTTGATACTCCAAAACCTACGCCCACGGGGAGTTTTGTAAACCTTCTCAGCTCTTTAATATGCCCTGCCACATTGGCCTTCATCTTTGACCTTGCACCTGTTACACCGGTGAGGCTTACAAAGTATATAAAACCCGAGCCCCTGGAGGCCACGAGCCTCATTCTTTTTTCATCGCTTACAGGGGTAAGCAGGAAGACAAGCGCCAGCCCCACGCCGCGAAGCTCAACCTCAAGCTCTGCGGATTCCTCAGGCGGCAGGTCCACTACAAGGACGCCGTCGGCTCCGGCCTTTTTTGCGTCCCTTGCGAATTTACCCAGCCCGTAAGCGAAGATGGGGTTATAGTAACCAAAGAGGATTATAGGAATGCCGCTCTTTAAGCGCACTTTTTTTACAAGTGCCAGCACCTTTGCTATGGTCACACCCTGTGTTAGCGCCCTCTCCGAGGAGGCCTGTATGGTAGGCCCGTCGGCCATGGGGTCTGAAAAGGGTATACCAAGCTCGATGATATCAGCTCCCGCGGCCTCTATCTTATAGATGAGCTCTTCGGTCACTTCCATTGAGGGGTCCCCGGCTGTAACAAAAGTAATAAGGGCCTTTTCCTTGTTCCTGCCAAGTTCTGTAAAGAGCCGCTCAATCCTGGCGGCCCCTCTACCCCAGCATTTTTCCTCGGCTCCGCCGCACTCACATCTCCCCTTTGCCCCCCTTGTGATCTTCTTCTTCATGGTCTCTCTTTTTTTCATGAGTTTTTATCCAGATCTTCTTTAAAATACCTTGAGACTGTCTCGAGGTCTTTATCGCCCCTGCCGGAGAGGTTCACTATTATGGAAGATTTCTTTTTCATCTTTTTGGCGGCCTTCATGGCATAGGCCACGGCGTGCGAGGACTCAAGGGCCGGTATGATGCCCTCTTCCAGCGTCATCTCTCGAAAGGCCCGGAGGGCCTCTCTGTCCGTAATGGTTGTGTACTTCACTCTGCCCGTATCGTGCAGGTAAGAGTGCTCGGGGCCTACGCCGGGGTAATCAAGACCTGCCGAGACCGAGTGTGTGTGGCGCACCTGGCCGAATCTGTCCTGCAGGAGATAGGTCTTGCTGCCGTGAAGCACTCCGGGGTTGCCGGCGCATATAGAGGCCGCGTGCTTTCCTGTGCGTACCCCCGCGCCGCCTGCCTCCACACCTGTCATGGCTACGGACTTATCATTAAGAAAGGGATAAAAGAGCCCCATGGCGTTACTTCCGCCGCCAACGCAGGCCACAAGCAGGTCGGGCAGCCCTCCTGTAAGGGACTTTACCTGGCTCCTTGCCTCGCGGC
>JBHHUW010000064.1:0-7847 GCA_046753945.1 Thermodesulfobacteriota bacterium | reverse complement strand
TAGTAAAAGAGTATATAAAAGCAGGGGGTATTGTCAAGATTTATCACGAAAGACTATGCCTACAAGGTGAGTTAAGACTAGTGGGCTCTACCTGCCATGCAAGGGCTCATATCAAGTAGTAATGAGAATGACCTGGAAAGTAACTCTATACGAATAAGTTTGATAGCCTTGTAGGGTGGGCACTGCCCACCAAAAAATACTATAGGTTTTCCGCCTTTTTCTCACACTCCTAACCTTCTTCTTGACATTCTACGCTTTGTAGAATATTGTATTCCTATGGACAGTAAGGCATACAAAGGCATGCTCGGCAGTCTTGAGCAGGAAATCATGGATACGTTATGGGCGCGCGGAGGCATGAGCGGCAGGGGGGTTCATGAACAAATTCAAAAGTCCCGTGCCGTGGCCCTTACCACTGTGCTTACCGTTATGGAGAGGCTTCGCAAAAAAGACCTGCTCAAAAAAGCCAAGAGTCATGGTGTCTACATATATGAGGCGCGTCAATCTAAAGACGAGTTCGCAGGCAGCGTATCAGCAAGGCTCTTTAAGGACGTACTTGATATCTCTACGGGCTCGGCAACTGCCTCCTTTGTAGACGCACTTGCCGAGGTAGACCCCGAGGAGCTGAAGAGACTTGATTTGCTCATAAAAAAGAAGAAAAAAGAGCTGGAGGAAGAGGGGCAATAAAGAGGTCTGGTTATTTTGAGAGCATGGGGGCCTTGGGGAGAGGCGGGCTTTTTAACCCCAAAAATCTATGGTGCGGCAGTAAAAACCTTTTTTTTATCTAATAATTCTACGGACTGTAGAATATATGTAAATAAGGATATTCCATGTTGAGTCTTATGAGAATTACTAAAGCAGGGTCAGCAATACGTCAAGGGGAAGGGGTCCTGATAATGGTCTTTATTCTGGCTCTCCTTTTTCTTTTCTCAGGTCAGGCCTGCAGCGAGGAGTCAGAGGCAGAGGGGGCCCAAGAGGAAGAGGCAAGGCTGGCAGTAGAAGCCGGCCAGAGAGCAGAGGCCGCCACGCCTGGCCTCAAGGATTTTTTAGAGATAGCGCAAAAAAACAATCCCACCCTTAAGGCGGCTTTTCGTCACTGGAAGGGGACTGAGTACCGCCCCGCGCAGGCCCGCAGCCTTGAGGATCCTGTATTAAAATACACTGAGGCCGCAAGAGAGGTTGAGACGCGCCTTGGCCCTCTGGACCGCTCCATCTCTCTTAATCAGAGACTGCCCTTTCCGGGAAAACTCCGCTTAAAGCACACTATCGCCGTTAAAGCGGCAGAGATAGCAAGGACGCGCTATGAGAAAATATTAAGGGACCTTACGGCAGAGGTAAAGAAGACATATTATGAGCTGTATTTTGTCGATAAGGCCGTTGAACTACAAAAAGAGAACGAGTCAGTCCTTGAGTATTTTGCCGAGATAAGCAGGCGTAATTACGGCCTTGATGTCTCGGCCCTTGATGAGCTTGTAAGGGCGCAAAAGTCATCGGCCAGGGCCGCCTTCAGCCTTCTTAAGGCAGAGGATATGCGCAGCACCGTGGTGGCCCACCTTAATACCCTTCTTGACAGGCCTCCGGGCACTGCGGTGGGCGCGATTCAGGAGCCTGGCTTTGTTGAGATAAGCCACACGCTTCGGGAAATGTACGAGATGGCGGGAAGAAATAACGAGAGGGTAAGGATAACGGGGCTGAAGGTTGAAAAAAGCAAGCTTGAAAAAAAGCTCGCCGGTTTTACCTATCTTCCGAACTTCAGCGTGGGGGTGAACTACTCGCAGATAGGACTGCCGCCCTCTGTAGTGAAGGATGGCGGAAGCGATGCGGTCTCATTCTCCCTTGGTCTAAGCATCCCTCTCTGGTTTGGAAAGAACAGGGCCAGTGTCGCGGAAAAGAAGGAACTCATAAATAAGTCACGCTTTCGGAAGAGGGCCGCCGAGCAGGAGGTAAAGGGCCTCGTGGATAAGGTTTACTACAATATGACCACCACAAGGAGCATCGCCGAATTATATAAAAAACGTTTTATCCCCGAGGCAAAAGAGTCCATGGACTTTGCCGAGGCACGTTATAAGACAGGCAAGGAGTCTCTTGGCAGGCTCCTTGAGACGCAGTCCATGTGGATAGATTTCAGGCTCTTATACTACCGCGCCTTTACGGATTATCTTAAAAACATTGCCGAGCTTTCGAGGCTTACGGCCAGTGAACTTATAAAGTGAGGGGCTACTTCAGATGAAAAAAGGTTTGTTTGTAATTTTAGTCCTTATTCTCGGTGGCATCATCGGAGCCGGTGGTCTCTATGTAACGTCTCGCTACACGGGCGATAAGTCGGCGGTACAGCAGACTACGGGGGAGAAGCAGAAAGGGCGTAAGCCCCTATACTATAAGGCTCCCATGGATCCTTCTTTTGTCTCCGAGAGACCGGGAAAATCTCCCATGGGCATGGATCTCATACCTGTATACGAGGGTGATGATGGCGGAGCAGAGCCAGGCACTGTGAAGATAGACCCCGTTACAATGCAGAATATCGGCGTGCGCACAGCCAGGGTAAGACGCAAAAGGCTTGTAAAGAACATAAGGACCGTGGGCAGGGTTACTTATGACGAGAAGAAAGTCTATTACCTGCATACCAAGATAGACGGGTGGATAGAGAAACTCTACTTTGACTTTACCGGCCAGAAGGTGAAAAAGGGCGATATGCTCCTTGAGTTTTACAGTCCCAAACTCATCTCCGCGGAAGAAGAATTTCTGCTTGCGAGAAAGATGGCGGGCAGGATGAGTGAGGTAGGCCGGACCTCTCTTGTGGAACTCAGCCGCAGGAGGCTTGAACTCTGGGACGTGCCAGAGCATCAGATACGGGAGCTTGAGGAGACCGGGAAGGTGAAGAGGACACTTCATATCCAGTCACCTGCAACAGGTATTATAGTAGATAAACCCGTTACCGAGGGCATGTACGTAAAACCGGGTCAGAAGCTCTACACCATCGCCGATATCTCGGGCGTATGGGTCTATGCCGATATCTACGAGTACGAGCTGCCATGGATTAAGCTTGGTCAGGGCGCTGATATGACCCTTGCCGCCTATCCCGGCGAGGTCTTCCACGGCAAGGTCTCTTTTATATTTCCCTTTGTGGAGCCAAAGACAAGGACCATCAGGGTAAGGATAGAGTTTGACAACCCGGGGTTCAAGTTAAAGCCCGATATGTATGCCGATGTGAGACTTGGCTCCGTTATCAAGAGGCACGCCGTTGCCGTACCCAAAGAGGCGGTCCTTTTATCCGGCAAGAGAAGCCTTGTCATACTTTCCCTTGGACACGGAAAATTCAGGCCGCGGGACATTGTCCTCGGCACAGAGACGGAAGATTACTTTGAGGTGCGCTCCGGTCTGAAAGAAGGCGATATTGTCGTAACCTCGGCGCAGTTCCTTATCGATTCCGAGAGTAGCCTCAAGGAAGCGGTCTCAAAAATGCTTGAGGCCAAGAAGGCCAAGTCATCAGAGAAGGCTGCCCCCAAGAAGGGCATGAAGATGGACGGCCAGAAGAAGGACATGAAGATGGACGGCCACATGGAAGGTATGAAGTAGAACATTATGAATCAGGCCGCATTGTCGTGCCTCAATGATCTGAATGACAACCCGGCTAACCGGGATGGAAAAATATATGCTGAAAAAAATAATAGAATTTTCCGTAAATAACAGGTTCATCGTAATCCTCGCCACTGTCTTTATCATAGCCTTCGGTCTCTACACCATGAGCCGCACGCCCCTTGACGCCATACCTGACCTCTCGGACGTGCAGGTCATCATCTACACGCCCTATGAGGGGCAGGCCCCGCAGGTGGTGGAAGAGCAGGTTACATACCCCCTTACAACGGCTATGTTAAGCGTGCCTAACGCCAAGGTGGTGCGGGGGTATTCATTTTTTGGTTTCTCTTTTGTCTACGTCATCTTCGAGGACAACACGGATATGTACTGGGCGCGGAGCCGGGTGCTTGAGTACCTGAACTTTGTCGCCGGACGGCTTCCAGAGGGTGTGAACCCGTCGCTTGGCCCCGATGCCACGGGCGTTGGATGGGTATACGAGTATGTGCTTGTGGACAGGACCGGTAAGCACGACCTTGCAGAACTACGCAGCCTTCAGGACTGGTATATGCGATACGAGTTGCAGACCGTCCCCGGTGTATCGGAGGTAGCGAGCATCGGCGGTTATGTAAAGCAGTATCAGGTGGATGTAGACCCCAATAGGCTCCTGGCCTTTAATATCCCTCTTTCCAAGGTTAAGCACGCCATCAAGAGGAGTAATAACGATGTGGGAGGAAAGCTCCTTGAGATGAGTGAGAGGGAGTTCATGGTGCGGGGGCTCGGTTATATAAAATCCATAGACGATATCAAGGAGATAGCAATCGGCGTGGACGAGCGCGGCACTCCTATTACCGTGCGGGATGTTGCCTCCGTGCACCTCGGCCCCGAACTGCGGCGAGGCGCCGTGGACCTTGACGGAGAGGGCGAGGTGGCAGGCGGTGTTGTTATCATGCGCTACGGAGGCAACGCCCTTGAGGTAATAGAGAACGTAAAGAAAAAGATAGAGTCTTTAGAAGCGGGCCTTCCCCAGGGCGTTGAGGTCGTGCCCGTATACGACCGCTCCGGGCTCATTGAGCGCGCCGTAGAGACTCTGAAACACAAGCTCGTGGAAGAGAGTATTGTTGTGGCCCTTATCTGCGTGGTCTTCCTGCTTCATGTGAGGAGCGCCCTTGTGGCCATATTCACCTTGCCCGTTGGCATACTCATGGCCTTTATCGTCATGTACTATCAGGGGATAAACGCCAACATCATGAGCCTCGGCGGTATTGCCATCGCCATAGGCGCCATGATAGACGGCGCTATAGTGATGATAGAGAACGCACATAAGCACATTGAGGAGGCCGAGCCCGGTAGAGACCATTGGAGTCTCATCATGGACTCGGCAAAGGAGGTGGGGCCGGCCCTCTTCTTCTCTCTCCTTATAATTACCTTCTCCTTTGTGCCGGTCTTTACATTGGAAGCCCAGGAGGGCAGGCTCTTCAGCCCGCTGGCCTTTACAAAGACATACTCCATGGCCGCCTCGGCCATACTTGCCGTTACCATCGTGCCCGTACTTATGGGGTATTTTATACGCGGAAAAATTATACCGGAGAGAAAAAACCCTGTTAATCGTCTGCTCCTCTTTATCTACAGGCCTGTCGTGGCTTTTGTCCTGAAGTTCAAGAAGACCTTTGTGCTCGCCGCGCTGGTGGCCCTTGTCCTTACCGTCGTGCCGCTTAATAAACTTGGCGGGGAGTTCATGCCGCCCCTTAACGAGGGTGACATTCTCTATATGCCTACAACGCTTCCGGGCATTTCCATAACAAAGGCAAAGGAGCTAATGCAGCAGACGGACAGGATACTTAAGACCTTTCCCGAGGTGAAGAGGGTCTTTGGTAAGGTTGGCCGCGCCGAGACTGCCACGGACCCGGCGCCCCTATCAATGCTGGAGACTACTATTACTCTTAAACCAGAGGAAGAGTGGCGTGACGGCATGACCATATACAGGCTCATGGATGAGATGAACAGCGCCATCAAGATTCCCGGCGTTACAAACGCATGGACACTGCCCATAAAGACGCGCGTTGATATGCTAAGTACTGGCATAAAGACCCCTGTGGGGCTAAAGGTCGCCGGAGATGACCTTAATATCCTTGAAAAAATTGGCAAAGAGATAGAGGCAGTCCTCAGGGACGTACCCGGAACGCTCTCGGTCTACTCCGAGCGCGTTGTGGGCGGCAATTACCTGGATTTTAATATCGACAGGAGCAGGGCCGCCAGATACGGCCTTACCGTAGGCGATGTGCAGGACGTAATCCAGTCGGCCATAGGCGGCATGAACATCACCACTACCGTTGAGGGGCTGGAGAGATACCCCGTGAACCTGCGTTACGGCAGGGAGCTCCGAAGCGACGTATCGTCTCTTAAACGCGTACTTATCTCCACGCCCACGGGCGCTCATATTCCCATAGCTCAGGTCGCTGATATAGAGATAAAAAAAGGCCCGCCTGCCATAAAGAGCGAGAACGCCCGCCTTAATGCCTGGATATACGTGGATCTGAAGGGCATTGACGTGGCGACCTATGTGCAAAAAGCGCAGAAGGTGGTGCAGGACTCCGTAAAACTCCCCCCCGGCTATACCCTTATCTGGAGCGGGCAGTTCGAGTACATGCAGAGGGCAAAGGAGAGGCTCAAGGTCGTCGTGCCACTTACCCTTCTCATAATATTTTTTCTCCTGTATCTGAATTTCAAGAAGGCGGGGGAGAGTTTAATCGTAATGCTCACATTGCCATTTGCGCTTATAGGCGGCGTATGGACCCTTTATATTTTGGGTTACAATATGAGCGTTGCCGTTGGCGTGGGTTTTATTGCCCTTGCCGGTGTCTCCGCAGAGATAGGTGTTATCATGATAATATACCTTAATATGGCCTGCAAAGAGAGATACCTCAAGGGGGCCTTGAACTCACGCGCAGACCTTAATGAGGCTGTAATGGAAGGGGCTTCAAGGCGCATCAGGCCCATTATGATGACGGTCTTCGCCATCATAGGGGGTTTGCTGCCCATCATGTGGGGCG
Source organism: Thermodesulfobacteriota bacterium (assembly GCA_046753945.1). Lineage (GTDB taxonomy): Bacteria > Desulfobacterota > GWC2-55-46 > GWC2-55-46 > JADFVP01 > JAJRZX01. The sequence continues at coordinate 1,224 of JBHHUW010000064.1, read as the reverse complement.
GGGGCACTGGTTCGGCCGTTATGAAGAGGATAGCCGCTCCCATGGTGGGAGGGATGATATCGGCCACCGTGCTCACGCTCCTTGTTATACCGGCCATATATACCTTCTGGAGAGAGAGGGAGTTTAGTAAGGATGGAGGTAAAAAATGAGAGAGATAAAGGCCTATATAAGAAGAGATAAGATAGAGGATGTCATAAACGCCGTAATGGCCGCCGGTGTAACGGGTCTTACGGTGACAGACGTATGCGGCCTCGGCGGCGCCGCAACAGAGGAAAAACAGTGGTCCATCGAGTACTGCAAGAAGTACTCTTCTGTGACAAAACTTGAGATTGTATGTCATAATAAAGAAGAGGCCGCTATTGTTGAGGTTATCAGGGCCAGGGCATGGACCGGGCACAGAGGCGACGGTATGATATTTATTGCCCCTATCTCCGGGGCCGTAAGGATAAGAACCGGCGATAGGGGTGAAGCGGCCCTTAAAAACACTGAGGTATAATCTGTTAATTCAGGAGGCATGTAATATGATCAAGGTAATGGCAAGACAAAAGTCCTATGGTATATACACAGGCTTGTTAATGCTTATGCTGGGAGTGGCCGTTATGGTCTTCTCGGGAACGGCGAAGGCATCAAGTTCGGCCGATAAGTACAAGGTTGATGCCAGCATAGTCTGCATGGTAAATGACAACGTAATGGGCAAGCCTCAGATACCGGTGAAAGTAGAAGGAAAGACCTATTACGGGTGCTGCAGGAACTGTGTAAAAACGCTCAATGAGGATGCCGCCATGCGCGCCGCGAAGGACCCCTTCTCCGGTAAGATGGTGGATAAATCCAGCGCCTTTATAATAGAAGGCCCCGGAGGTGAGGCCCTTTATTTTGAGTCCGCCCTTACTGCCGGTAAATTTGTTGATGCCTTCAGTAAGTAAGTAGATTTCAAGAGGAGGTCCCTTAATGCTCTTGGCGCTATTCTCTTTTATGCCTGGAATGGGGGCAATGGATAATATGCACCCGCTCTTTGTGCATTACCCCATAGCCCTCTTTACGGCCTTTCTGTTCGCCGAGTTTCTCGGCGTTGTCCTCAAGAATGAAGGTCTGAAGTCCGCGGCCTCCTATACCCTCTATTTTGGCAGTATCGCCGCACTTGTAACGGTGCTCGCAGGTTTTCAGGCTGCCTCCACGGTGGAGCATAACGAGGTGGTGCACGCCATTATGGCGAGGCATATGGCC
>JBHHUW010000063.1:0-8139 GCA_046753945.1 Thermodesulfobacteriota bacterium | reverse complement strand
CCCGTTGGTTTTCTTTGTCTTACTTTCTTTTTTCCAAAAGAAAGTAAGGGCTTTTAGAGGGTTCTCTCCAGGAAGGCGTAGGCGCTGTGGTTGTGTATGGACTCAAGGTTTTCCGCTTCAATCCTGAACCATGTTATCTCTTTGATGCTCATGAGGTTAAGTGCCGTCTCCCTAACGATATCTTCAACAAACATAGGTTTATCATAGGCCTGCTCGGTAAGGTGTTTTTCATCTACCCTCTTAAGGAGTGAGTACACAGGGCTTGAGGCCGAGTCTTCCACCTTACTGATAATATCCTCAATCCAGACAAAGTCCCTGAACCTGAAGGCCACCTTGATGAGGCCGCGCTGGTTATGGGCCCCGCGTTCGCTTATCTCTTTTGAACAGGGACATAGTGTTGAGACCGGTACGACGACCTGCAGCACAAGGTCTCTTGCGTTGCCCTCGCCGAGGGTCCCGCTGTACTTGCACTTGTACTCCATGAGCCCCTTTGCCTCTGATACGGGGGCTGTCTTCTCGATAAAGTACGGGAACTCCACCTCAAGGTGCGCCGTTGTAGCCTCGAACCTGCTCTGCATCCTCTTGAGTATTTCGGGAAAATTCTTTGCCGTTATCTCCCCTCTGTGCTCGTTGAGAATCTCAATAAACCTGCTCATATGCGTGCCCTTAAAACTGTGCGGCAGGTCCACGTACATATTGATAGAGGCCGTGGTATGCTGGGTCTTGTTGACTTTATCAAGTACTACAATGGGGTATCGGATGTCCTTTACCCCAACCTTGTCGATATAAAGATTTCTTGTGTCAGGCTCTGCTTGAACGTCTTTTAATATGGCTTTTTCACTCATTTTATTCTCTATCCTCGCGGTATGTTGCCGCCGCTGTCTCGGACTCCCATACAGAGACCTCTTTCACCCTTACACCTGCCTTGTCTTTTAAGAGCGTAGTGTATAACTCATCGTGGATAAACCTGGCAATGAGCTCTGCCGAGGGATTTATCTTTGTAAAGGGAGGCGTCTCGTTAAGGTACCTGTGGTCGAGTTTTTCCACTATGGAGGCGGTGGCGGCCTTTAATTCCTTGAAATCAAGAACAAAGCCCATGGGGCCAAGTGTCTCCGACTCTACGGAGACCTCAACCCTCCAGTTATGGCCGTGAAGCCTCTCGCAGGCCCCGTCGTAGCCGCGAAGATTATGGGCTGATGAGAACTCTGTCTTGATTGTGAGCTCATACATATTTTTAAGGTCTCGTGGATGTGGGCTATGCCTACGGCATGGGCCCCGTGGTTGTATTGCCGGTATATCCTGTATACAAGTATATTAGTTTAGCACAATTTTTCAGGGACGGGAAATCTTATCACTAATCTGGCGAGGTTGCGGTAAAGGGGTATAGCGCAGACCATGAGGCGCGCCGCAGACAGGGTTATATCTTGAATGTGAGGGATTAAATCCTGTATCTTCTCTTTTTCTTGAGGGGGTCTTCTGTCTCTGAAGAGGTTCTTTTGCCTGCCTTAAGAGAAAAATCCTCTACAATGGCCAGGGCGAAGTTCGAGCAGGATGGACACGTTATGGCGAGGTCTTTTTGAGCGGAGGTGAGGAGGCTATTAAACTTTTTCGAGCATACGCGGCACTGAATGTGGAGCTCAAGTATTTTCTCATCAGCGCTGAGTCTCGCCATAAGGTGCTCCCGCAGTTATGATCAATTTATGGTCTTAGAGACCGGGGTCTTTTTATCTGAAATAAAGGGCTGGCGCTCTGTTTTCCAGACCTCTGTGGCTTGCTTTTTAACTTTGTTTCCTGCTTTTGGTTCAAAAGTTGAATCATATCCAACTTTTTGCAAGCTCAGGAGCCGCAAAAAAACTCTCTTCCTGGCCTGCCTATCCCCTCTTCGGCCATGAATGAGAAGACCTTTAGCACTCTAACCGGCCTGCCCCTTCGCCCCTCAGCTTAACTCTCACCCCCCCCATGCCCCCCGCTGGCCCATTAGCCGCACTCGGTGTAGCCGCAGCCCCTGCAGACAACGCATCCGTCGGCGTGCTCCACTGAGCCGCCGCAGTCCGGGCAGGCCCCGCGGTTAAAGACCGTTAGCGTTCCCTGCATGCTGGAGCGGCCTTCTACTGTGCCTGCAAGGTTAATGGTCTGACCTTGATGAAGGGGCGAGTTCTCGCGGTTCATCTTGAAGAGTATGTACCATTCCATGGCCTTTGCCATGGCGTCGGAGCAGGACGTTACCTTGTCGGCGCCAAAGCCTACGGGGAGATGACAGCTTATTCCGCGCATCTGTTTGATGATTTCCTGGGCGTCCACGCCGCTTCGAAGCGCCAGGGAAGTCATACGGCCCATGGCCTCGCACTGAGAGGCCACGCACCCTCCGGCCTTGCCGATCTGGGTAAATATCTCTATGGGGCGGCCTTCCTCGTCCTCGTTAATCGTGACGTAAAGGTTGCCGCAGCCTGTCTTTATTTTTTTGGTAATTCCAAAAGCCAGCTCGCCTCGTGGCCTTACAGTAGGCATTATGGGAGGCTGCTGCTCATCAATGGTCTCTATCTCAGAGGCGGGAGTGTCCTTGCCTCTTGTAAGGACCTGCACGTCCCTTGAGCCGTCCCTGTACACGGTTACGCCTTTGCATCCCAGTTTGTAGGCAAGGGTATAGACCTTTGCAACGTCCTCCACAGTGGCCTCATTTGGAAAGTTAACGGTCTTGCTTACGGCGTTATCCGTATGTTTCTGAAAGACGCCCTGCATCTTTATATGCCACTCAGGTGTTATGTCGTGGGACGTAACAAAGATCCTCTTGATATCCTCGGGTATTCCCTCGATATCATGAAGGGAGCCCTTTTCCGCTACTTCCTGCATAATTTCTTCACTGTCAAAACCTCTGGCCTCTGCTATCTCCTTGAAGATGGGATTTACCTCAAGGAGCGCCGTGCCGTCCATTACGGTTCTTGTATAGGCCAGCGCAAAGAGGGGCTCAATGCCCGATGAGCACGATGAGATGATGGAGATGGTGCCCGTAGGGGCTATGGTAGTAATGGTTGCGTTACGGATGGGCTCGTCTTTGGCCTCATACATGGAGCCCTCGTAATTAGGAAAGACCCCTCTCTTGAATGCAAGGTCTGCCGAGGCCTTGTGGCCCTCTTCTTGTATAAGCCCCATTACCCTGTCAGCCATAGTAATGGCCTCATCAGAGTCATAGGGAATTCCCAGCATTATAAGGAGATCCGCAAAACCCATTACACCGAGGCCTATCTTTCTATTGGACCTTGTGGTGGTGGCTATCTGCTCTATGGGATAGCTGTTCATATCAATGACGTTATCAAGAAAGTGGACGGCCTTTTTTACCGTACGGGTGAGTTTGGCCTCGTCAAGTTCAAAGGTGGTTTTTCCGCTCTTGCCCTTGCCGGCCCTTCTCTTTACCATGCGGCTCAAGTTGATGGAGCCGAGGTTGCAGGACTCGTAGGCAAGAAGGGGCTGCTCGCCGCAGGGGTTGGTTGACTCAATGGGGCCTGCCTGAGGCGTTGGGTTCTCGGCGTTTATGCGGTCGAGGAATATTATACCGGGGTCGCCGTTCTTCCAGGCCATCTGCACTATCTTATCGAAAACCTCTGTGGAGTTAAGGGTATCTACGGCGGTTCCGTCTTTGGGATTTATTAGCTCGTAATCGCTCCCCGTCTCCAGAGCAGTCATGAAGTTTTCCGTAAGGCTCACGGAGATGTTGAAGTTGTTGAGTTTGTTGTTATCGGCCTTACAGGAGATAAAGTCCATTATATCTGGGTGGTCCACCCTTAATATGCCCATGTTGGCGCCCCGCCTTGTGCCACCCTGCTTGATGGCCTCTGTGGCGCCGTCAAAGACGGTCATAAAGGAGATGGGCCCCGAGGAAATGCCCGAGGTGGAGCCAACAGTATCGCCTGAGGGACGGAGCTTTGAGAAGGAGAAACCCGTGCCGCCGCCGGACTTGTGTATAAGGGCAGTGTTCTTTACGGCCTCAAAAATGCTCTCCATGGAGTCCTCTATGGGAAGGACAAAGCAGGCAGAGAGCTGCTGAAGGTCGCGCCCCGCGTTCATAAGCGTGGGCGAATTGGGAAGGAACTCAAGGGAGGCCATAATCTTGTAAAACTCAAGGGCAACGGCCCTGGTGTCGGCCCCCTCGTCATATAATTTTTCGGCCAGCGCAATGTTGCGGCTCACCCGCCAGAACATATCCTCAACAGTCTCATCAGGCTCTCCGTCAGCTCCCTTCTTAAGATATCTTCTCTCAAGGACTTTTCTGCTGTTCTCGCTAATCTCAATAGTGTTATCGGGAATCTCGGCAATAGCGGGGTCTTCAAGGATAGGCTCAGCCTGACGGTTTATAGCTTCCTGCTCCATAGTTTCAACTCTCCTTATATGGTAAAAAAGATTAAAAAACCCCTCCATGCGCAGAGATGACCAGCATGGTTTGCCAAAAAACATTAATTCTCCCGGGGCTCAATTAAGAGAAAAAATGGCCTCTCGGAAGACATGAGGTAAGTATGTGAAATATAAGGTTAAATAGCCTATCTGGTGTACGATGTTTATTAGACCACAATATATAGTGGCTGTCAAGGGAAAAATTGAGATAAAAAGAGGTTTTGAAAGACGCTGAAATGCAAGAGGTTTTTTGCCAGGATGAGACTCTGGCTGTAAAAATAGGGGGGGGGTGTCCCCTCCCCCCTATTTTTAAGTATTGCCTCTTGCGTGCTCTTAAATATTTTCCGTAATTACCCTGCCATTAATCCCGCTGCATCAGGCCCGCCGGCTGCACTGTTGCCTGCGAGACTACGAGCTCGGTCTTGGCCACAATCTTGTGCCAGGTATCTTTTGGCGCAAGGACCACTACGCCGGGTTTAAGCTCCGTGGTCTCTTCACTGCCGTCGTCAAGATAGTATGTGCCCTCGCCCTCCTGGACAAAGAATATCTGATCCCCTGTGGGGTGCTTGTGATAGGCCAGTACCTGACCTGCATTGAAGTAATAGGTATCTTCAGTGAGTTTATCGGTCTTGATGTATGTAACCTTCTTTACGGCCTCGTCTGTAAACTCTTTGCCTTCTGTTACTCTCGCTTTCTGCATTTATTCTCTCCTTTGTTTGTGTTTTGTCTTAAATCCATTAAGCCCTCTCGCCCGTTACCGTCTAATAAGCCTCAGGCAGCAGGCCGCTGGCCTGATACTTATCCTACTATTCTGGTAGGGTATTTGTGGTACTCTGATAATATAGCTGAAAAAGTTTGTTTTGCAAGTCTTAAGCAATTTTTTTTAAAAAGGGGCTTGCGCCCCATGGAGAGGCCTCTGCACGGAGGGGCCTAAGAGGTGGGGCAGGACGTAGAGGGGCCTGTTTTTAAATCATGAGATAGACTCATGGAGCGGGCAGTTTCTAAGGCGAAGTACGGAAAAACCTTGAAAAAGCGGTGCTGAAGATATATTTTTGTTATACTGAGTTAAAGTGCTTAGTCTGTCATGGCCTGAACTTATAAAAGCTGGCCATGACCTTAATAAAGGCCTAAAAGGGCTCATACAGGGAGCAGGTTACAGATGAAGGTCTTATTTATAGTTAATCCCGCTGCCGGAGGCAGGCAGGAGAGCAGCGCCTATGTTTACAATATTGTGAGCAGTATCTTTGGCCATGAGAGGGGTTTTTTCAGGGTAAAGGAGACCAGCGGTGCGGGCCACGCCGGGGCCCTGGCCAGGGAGGCCCTCAGCAGCGGCTTTGAGTGCGTCGTAGCCTGCGGCGGCGACGGTACTGTAAACGAGGTGGCCGGTGTCCTTGTAGGCAGCCCTGCTCTCCTTGGTATTCTGCCTCTTGGGGCGGCCAACTCCCTGGCCAGGGGCCTCAACATCCCTCTTGACCCGGCCGAGGCCATGGGGCTTATAAAGGGCCGCACCGTAAGGGGTGTAGACGCGGGTATCTTTTGCGGCCGGTTTTTCTTCGGTTCCGCGGGCTTTGGCCTTGATGGTGATTTTGCCAGAAAGTATAAGCAGCTCTTCTTCGCCTCAAAGCCCAGAGAGTTCTACAGGCGCCACCCCGGGGCTCTGCGCGAGTTCCTGAGGCACAAGGATGAGGAGCTCTCCATCAAGGTGGATAACGCCCTCTTAAAGGTAAGGTCGCTATCGCTGGCCGCCTCTAATGTGGAAAATTATGGAGGCCCCGCTATCATGGCCCCTGGAGCCGACCCCGGTGACGGCCTTATCGAGCTATCCATCATGCCTGCCATGGGCCCCCTCTCTGTGCCCGGTGTATGGAGAAAACTCCTTGGCGGCACAATAAGCTCTCTTAAGGGTTTCAGGTCTGTGAGGGGCAGAGAGATTCTCATACCCAGAGGGGGGTACAAGACAGAGGCCCACGTAGACGGCGAGCCTTTTGACTGGATAGGTGATATAGAGATAAGCTCGGTGCAGAGGGGGCTAAAGGTGCTTACAGCGGCCAGTGTCTCTTTTTAAGGTTTGTTCACCGCCCTCTCCACAGGTTACTCTCTTATCTCCCCTTCCTTCTCCGGTGAGAGCTTTACTTAACCTGCTGATTTTAACCCCTTATAAAGGCAAGACCCCTTATGACCCCTGTAGCCTTTAGAGCCACTTTAGTAAACATAGTTGGCAACTCGGCGCTGCTTATAATAAAGCTCTGGGCAGGGCTTCTCTCAGGCAGTATCGCCTTAATCTCCGAGGCCATAAATTCACTTAGTGATATAGTCGCGTCTGTCTCTACCTTCATATGCGTGAGGATATCGGAGAAACAGGCCGATGAGGGGCACCCCTTCGGCCACAGCCGCGCCGAGCCCGTGGCAGGGCTCGTAATAGCCATACTGGCCGGTATTCTTGGTTTTGAGATACTGAAGGAATCCATAACACGGTTTTTTTATCCCCAGACCCCCCATGTTGGGATCTTCGCCCTCTCTGTTCCCCTTATCACCATTGTCGTCAAGATCTTCATGGCCATATACTTCCAGAGGACCGGTAAGGCGATAAACAGCCCGGCCCTTCGTGCCACGGCCCTTGATTCACTAATGGATATATTCGTAGCCGCGGCGGCCCTTGCCGGGCTCATGGGGGTGAGCATGGGCTACCCCTTTCTTGACCCCATTGCCGGTCTTGTCATAAGCCTCTGGATCATGTACACGGGCTACAGTATAGGGATGGAGAATATAGATTACCTTATGGGCAAGGCCCCGGAGCCCGCGCTTATGCGGGAGATTGAGAACGCCACCCTCTCTGTAGAGGGGGTGAGGGACTTTAACACGGTGCGGGCACATTATGTGGGAAACTTCATACACGTGGAAATTCACGTTGAGGTGGATAAGACGCTCTCTACTCTTGATTCCCATGCCATAGGTGAAGAGGTGGAGAGAATGGTTGAGGGCCTTGAGTCCATTCAAAAGACTTTTGTACATATAGACCCGGTCTGATTATGGAGGATACTGCCATGGAGTCCCTTGACAGGGCGCAGAGAGAGGCTCTCTGCTGCGGCGAAGAGTATATACTCGTTGCCGCGCCGCCGGGTTCAGGCAAGACCAGGGTCCTGGCCTCGCGTTTTGCCCGCCTGCTTAATGAAGGCGTGGCCCTCTCCAAGATAACGGCCCTTACCTTTACTGAGAAGGCGGCCATGGAGATGAGCGCGCGCGTGAGTCTGGCTACGGGAAGGGATTTGAGGGCGGCCTCTATAGGGACCTTTCACGCCCTATCGCTGAGGATTCTTAAAGAGATAGACCCGGCCCTGCGGGTTATCGGCAGGACCGGGCAGTTGGAGGCCCTGGCCACTCTTGGCCTTAAGCAGAGAAAGGCTGAAAACACGGCGGCCCGAATTTCGTTTATAAAGAACATCGGCCTGAATATGGCCTCTCTTGAAGATGATTTTCAGGAGATTTATAATCAATACGAGAGTTATCTGAGTGAGCGTGGGGTCCTGGACCTTGACGACCTTATCACAGAGGGCGCAAGAGCCATTGAAGAGAATGGGCTTTCCGGAGCAGACCTCAGCCATGTGCTGGTAGATGAGTATCAGGATATAAACGCACCGCAGGTACGGCTCCTTCGCGCCCTCACAAGAGGCGGGGCCCATATCTTTGCAATAGGCGACCCTGATCAGGCCATTTATTCCTTTCGCGGGGCATCCCTTGATTTTTTCCTGCGCT
>JBHHUW010000062.1:0-8575 GCA_046753945.1 Thermodesulfobacteriota bacterium | reverse complement strand
AAACCTCTTCAGCAAGAAAGAGACCGGCCAGCACAAGGTCCTGCTTGGCGATAATTCGGCAGCGCCCTTTTTTTTTAAGAGGCACCGTGGCCGTGGTGGTGATGTCTCCGGCGCCTACGTCTTCAGCAAGGGCGGCCTTTACAAGGGCCTTTCCATGCCTTATGAGCCTCGCCATAGCGGCTCTATCCGCTGACCTTGCAGCTACGGATCTATTCCTTGCTTGAGTCATTGTGGTAAATTACCTCGTGATAAGCCCCTTAGGGGGGGGTAATAAAGTCTCCTGCTCTTAATAGCTCCCCAGGGTCAACTAAGACCACCTTTGGGGGCCAGGCGGCTAAGGCCCGTCTCAATGCTGGCCTTCTTCTCAAGGAGCGTCTTAAGCCTGGATCTCTCTTTTTCCACTATCGCCTCAGGCGCTTTTTCCACAAAGGCCTTGTTGGAGAGTTTCTTCTCTAATGATTCGTATTCCTTTGTTACCTTCTGAAGGGCTTTTTCGAGCCTGCGTCCCTCCACCTCTACATCTACAAGGCCTTCCATGGGGACAAATATCTCAACAAGGGCAGCGCCTTCCCCGGCTCTGGCCGAGACGGAGTCAGCAGGCGGCTGGCCTGATTCACCTACAATGAGTTCCTTAACTCCAGCAAGGTTCTCTATGTAGGGAAGTCCCCTTGTGAGGTTCTCGCGCGAGGACTTGTCTTTAGAAAAACAATATACAGTGACAGGCGTCTTAATCGTCACGTTCATATCAGTCTTGATATTCCTTACGGCCTTTATAAGGTCCATGACCAGTTCCATGCCGGCGGCCTCTTTATCAAACCTTCTGCCGGCCTCGGGGTAGGCCTCGGCAAGCAAAGAGCCCGGGGCGCCGGGCAGGAAGGAGTGGATCTCCTCGGTGATAAAGGGCATGAAGGGGTGGAGAAGTTTTAGAGTATCACGCAGGACACTGGTTAGCACGGAGAGGCAGGCGTCTTTTCGCCCATCTTCGCCTTCGCCGCGCAGATCTTTTTTTGAGAGCTCCACGTACCAGTCGCATAGCTCATGCCAGACAAAGCCGTACTGCAGCCTCGCCGCCTCATCAAAGCGGTAGGAATCAATGGCCCCGGTAACGCCGGAGACCGTTACGCTAAGACGCGTGAGTATCCATTTGTCGGCATCGCTAAGAGGGGTCTCTTCACTTAGCGGCGGAGCAGGGCCGTCCATGTTCATAAGGGTAAAGCGCGTAAGGTTCCAGATTTTGTTGCAGAAGTTCCTGTAGCCCTCGATGCGCTCGGCAGAGAGTTTGATGTCGCGGCCCTGCGCCGCTAAAACAGCGAGGGTAAACCTGAAGGCATCAGTGCCGTATTCCTCTATCATCACAAGGGGGTCTATTACGTTGCCCTTGCTCTTGCTCATCTTCTGCCCCTCGGAGTCGCGAATGAGGGCGTGGATATAGATGTCACGGAAGGGTACGTCGTCCATGAATTTGAGCCCCATCATTATCATGCGCGCTACCCAGAAAAATATTATATCAAAGCTCGTGGAGAGGACGTTTGTGGGGTAAAAGCTGGCAAGCTCCGCTGTCTTCTCGGGCCAGCCAAGGGTGGAAAAGGGCCAGAGCGCCGAGCTGAACCACGTGTCCAGCACATCATGGTCCTGCTCTATATTCGACCCCCCGCATTTTTCGCAGGCCCCCGGGTCTATCTTTGCCACGGTAGTGTGCGCGCAATCTTCGCAGTGCCACGCAGGTATGCGGTGGCCCCACCAGATCTGGCGTGAGATGCACCAGTCACGGATATTATCCATCCAGTCAAAGTAGAGGTTCTCCCAGTTTTTCGGGACAAAGCGTACACGGCCGTCCTTTACGGCCTTTATGGCCGGGCCTGCCAGGGGTTTTACATTGACGAACCACTGCCTTGATAGCGTGGGCTCTACAACGGTGGAGCAGCGGTAACAGGAGCCCAGCATGAGCTTATGTGGCTCTGTCTTCTCTAGAAGATCCTCAGCGCTGAGGGCTTTGATTATCTCTTTTCTGGCCTTGAAGCGGTCCTGCCCCTTGAACCTTCCGGCATCTTCGTTCATAACTCCGCCAAGGTCCATAACTGTTATGGACTCGAGGTTGTGTCTTCTGCCCATATCAAAGTCATCAAAATCATGAGCTGGCGTAATCTTTACGGCCCCTGTGCCAAACTCCATACTTACGTGCTCGTCACTGATAACGGGAATTTCACGCCCCGTAAAGGGCAGGCTTATCTTCTTTCCTATTAGTGGTGCGTATCGCGAGTCCCCGGGGTTGACGGCTACGGCCGTGTCTCCAAGGAGGGTCTCCGGGCGCGTAGTGGCCACGATTATCTCCACGGGCGCGCCTGCGGGCGGGGCCGCAATTGGGTATCTCATGTAATAGAGCTGCCCCTCGGTCTCCTCAAAATTTACCTCAAGGTCTGATAGCGCTGTCCTGCACCGCGGACACCAGTTGATTATATAATCTCCCCTGTATATAAGACCTTCTTTATACAGGGTTACAAAGACCTCGCGCACGGCCCTTGAGAGGCCCTCGTCCATGGTGAAACGCAGGCGCGACCAGTCACAGGTGGCCCCGAGGCGTCCAAGCTGGTTCAGTATGGTATCGCCGTATTTTTGTTTCCACTCCCAGACGCGTTCAATAAAGGGCTCTCTGCCCGTGGCGTGGCGGTCCGTGCCCTCGGCGGCAAGCTCTCTCTCTACGACGTTCTGCGTGGCTATGCCGGCGTGGTCTATGCCGGGTATCCAGAGCACGTTAAAGCCCTTCATCCTTTTGTATCTGGCCAGTATGTCCTGCAGTGTGGAGTTAAGTGCGTGGCCCACGTGGAGGGCCCCGGTAATGTTTGGGGGGGGGATGACCATGGAAAATGCGGGCCTTCCGGATGTGGCCTCGGCCCTTGTAAGGCCGGCGTCTTCCCAGTAGCTGAGCCATCTCTTTTCCACCTCAAGGGGGTTGTACCTTGAGTCAGGTATTCTTGTCGTAGTCTCGTCCATGCTTACTTTTCCTCAGCTTTATCTATAAGATAGAGATTAAAAATCTACCATAAAAGGGCCTTAAAAGCCCTAAAAATATCTGCCTGTTTTTTATGATCTGTTATGTGCTTATTGCAGTGAAGAGGGGAAGTTCAAGAGTGGAAAAAACTTGAGACAGCGGCATAACTGCGTGAAGGCCTGCTCTTAACTTCAGCCCCCTACTGAGTATTTTTCTCAGGCGTTCCGGGCAGGACCGGCCTTCCGGAGAGAAGAGAATCAACGCTTGTAGAATCAGGGGTCATGGCGAGAGAGGCCGGGTATTACGCGCGGCGATAACTGCGGTCTTGATACTCTTATAGTCCTCTTATGGCTTTCTTAATCCTCTCCATCTCTTCATCCATTGCCTCTTTTATCAGCTCCGGCACAATGTCCCGCACTACCTCTTCCATGGCCTCTTTAACCAGTCCCGGCGCCGAGTCACTTACGACCTCTTCTATTGTCTCAAGGGTGGTTTTCCTCACAAGCTCACGAATCCATTCCTCAGAGGGCATCTCAACCACTTCTTTTCTCACCGCATCCTCTTCAGAGTCCTCATCGGGCTCTGAGGTCTCCTCCTCTGCCCGAATTGTGTCTTCATCGGGCTCGGAGGTCTCTTCCACAGCCTCTCCACTCTCTTCTGCAGTCTCTTCCCCAAGCACCTCCTGCCCGGGTTCCTCTATTGACTGAAATCCTTCATCTCCATCAGCAAAGGGCTGGCTGGTCTCCACCTCAATCTCTTTCTCAGTCTCCAGGTCATTAAAGGCGACAAGGTCTCTCTCGTCGACATTCCATGCACTTATACCCTCATCCTCCTCGTCAACTGGAGATGCCTCACGCAATGCTTCGGACTTGAAGGGATTTATCTCAAAGCCCTCAATATCAAAGCCGTTCTCGCACTCTGATTCTCCCTCGGCGGTCTCCATATCGGGTATGCGGGCCTCCTCTGCTTCCGGGGGGGGCTCCTCTATAATGCCGCGGCCCTCCATTATATCAAGGTCTGGCAGCTCGCTTGTGGACTCTATTGTCTCCGCTGCCGGCTCATCAGTAATAGATATGGGAGGTTCTGTAGCGGCCGGTGTTGGCTCGGGCGCCCTGATGACGTCGTCTTCCGCCCAGTCAGGCGTCCCGTTAACCGTAACCCCGGCGGAAGGGACCACTTCTCCTGGAGGATATTTTCTGAAGAGGCTCTCTACTTTCTCTGTGAGATGTCTTGACTCAAATGGTTTTACAATGGAGTCATCGGCCTCTACCTCAATGGCCTTTTCATCGTCAAGGGGGTTGAAGGTCCCGGCGAGAATTATTACCGGGGTATCTCTCAGATCAGGGTTATTCTTTATGGCCCTGCAGACCTCATAGCCGTCTTTTCCCGGCAACGCGGCGTCTACAAGGACTATATGGGGCTTTAATTCCTCTGCCTTCTTAAGGGCCTCGTCACCGTTGTCCGCGCAATGAAGTTCATAACCCCCGTTGGCAAAGGTGAGCCTTATGACCTTCTGCATGGTGATGCTGTCGTCAGCGAGAAGAATGGTCTTTATCATAAAAGTCCCCTTTTTTAGTGGAATTTTAAAAAAATTATCATGCGGTTACATCTTAAGTCAAGGTATTTCTGGCCTCCAACGCCGGCTTCTGCCGGAGCAGACGCTTATGGCAGAGGCCTTTTTTGGGACTTGAAATATATCTTTGTCTCTGGGGTGATAATGTAACCTCGTAAGGGTAAGCGCCTCACTCAGGAAGTCTTCTCTGAGATCCTGCCTTCAGGGCCTTTGCTTTGCATCAACAATATCATTATAAAGCCTTTCGCCGTTGCTCTCAAGCACACTTTTAAAGTCTACGTCTGTAAAACCCCTAAAAGCTCCCTTCATGAGGGCCGCGTCTTCGGTACTTCCATCCCTGAAATACCAGAACTGCATGATATCAGAGTACTTTTTGAGTTCAGGCCATGTATTGAGGTCCATGCCCGGCGGGCCTTTTCTGTAAAAACTCTTGAAGAAGAGTATCTTCTCTACAGCGCCCAGCGGTATCCAGCTTACGTAGAGAGGGTCTCTCCGGGAAAGAAATTTCAAGTTATATATTACAGGTCTCGCCCCTGCCTTTGGGCTGAAGACGATGTCCCTGCCCGAGAGAAAGGGTGGGTCAGCGCCATCAATAACATAGCTTATATTTACGGGATTTCCAACGGTGCGGCGTCTTGCAGGTCTTGCGTCCGAGGTACAGGGGTAGGGCTCGTTGGAGCGCAGCGCAAAGCAGATTTTTACGCTGCTCTCCTCCCATGGCGCCGCGGGGATGTCTTTACCAAAGACATAGGTCCTGAAGTGATTATGCTGGGCAAGCAGCAGTACGATGGGCCTCTTCTTCTCATTTAGTATCACATGAATCGCCCCGTGTATGTCGAGCTCATGAAACCTCTCGGGGTCTATGAAGAGGCCGAGAAGGAGTTCCTTTAACGGGCCCACCTCGGCGGGGATTCCGCTGTATGTAAAGGCGAAGTTGTATTTGAGTATGAGAAGGGGCATCTCCCGTATGCCGGACTTTGTATGAAAGCGCGCTCTCTCTCTGTATACTCTGCCGTACCCAACGGTAACGTAGTCTTGACACCCGGTACCCTCGCAGGGGTTCTCCGGTCCCTCATAGTCAAGGTAGTAGCCCGCCTTGCGCATAGCCCTCTTTAAGAAAGGCTTTTTCGGACCGGTCTTGATGATATGTCCGTTCTCATCCTTTAGAGTGGTTTTTGGGAGATAAAATTTATAGAAATCAACGGGCATGAGCCCCTCGGGGGCGATAAAGACCTCTGGCTGAAATTCTTTTAGCAGGGCTTTATCGCCCTCTAAAATTTCTTTGCCAAAATCCAAGGGGTCTTCATCAGGGTAGGTGAGGGCAAGGAGCCAGGCCCGCGTCTGCGGCTCCCAGACGGCCTCGGCGGCCCCGGCTGGACGGGGGGCAGGGATTATAGCGGTAAGTAAGGTGAGAAAAATAAGAAGGGCCAAGAGATTTCTGCCTTTAAGGCAAGTATTATGTCCGGCTGAGATTGTCCTCTCCGGGCGCATTGCCTCCCCGTTGCCAGGGGCCTCGGGACATATGCCGGAGAGTAGAAGCAGGGTACTCAGCAGCACCCTGAGCTGCCCTCTCTCTTAGGGGCCAGAGGGACGCAGGCCTTCTCTTCACCCGTGCTCTCTTCTTCAGGCGCGGTTATAGTGAAGAGCCCTTTGTATGGCGTAAGTGTGAGCCTTTGTGCCGTATCCGTGCATACCTCTATGGCGAGCCCCCGTGGAAAGACATGACCCTCATCGTCTGTTACAGACTCGAAGGGGCCCAGATACGTAGCCTGATGACCGTTGTAAAGACATTTTTCCTCCCTCTCCCCCTTTATCGCTTTATGGCCGCGGTAGGTTATGGAGTAGAACTTTATGCCTCCCGCCTCTCTGTAGAATGTATTGGATAGTATAGCGATACCGTAGAAACCAGCCTCTAAGGCAGAAGTGATGAACTCTTCCGATGTAAGCGCCCCGGAGATGCACTCGCCCCAGAGCTCGCTGTCCTCCTGCATGGCAGCGGGCACGCTCCTCTCTGAGATAATATCCGATATGACAAATCGCCCACCACTCTTTAATATCCTGTATATCTCCCTGAAGACCGGAGCTTTATCGGCCATAAGGTTGATGACGCAGTTGGATGTTACAAGGTCCACGCTTGCGTCTTCTGCGGGTATGTCCTCAAGGAATCCCTTTCTGAACTCCACATTGCTGTAGCCAAGGCTCTCTCTTACTTCCACCTTGTTTTTTTCGGCCTTTTCGAGCATCTCCTCTGTCATGTCAATGCCTAAAACGCGGCCAGAGGGGCCTGTAATCTTTGAGGCGATAAAGCAGTCTATGCCTGCGCCGGCGCCAAGGTCGAGCATGGTCTCGCCGCGGCTGAGCCCCGAGAGGGTGACGGGACTGCCGCAGCCGTAGGAAACGTCAAGTACCTCGTCGGGGATATGACCTGTCTCTGCCCCGGCATATGCCGTTGGACAGCAGAGCTCTGGCTGGGGCTTTAAGGCGGCCTCACCGTAAAAGGACTGGACGTCACTTCTCAGCGTCTCAGAGCACGTTGATGAGGTATTGGAGCAGCTGAGCCCCTCCTTTATGCAGGTGTAGCAGGCAGGCGATGTAAGGGGCACGGGCCGGAGGCTCTCCTTGATGGTGGAGCCCATCCTCGCCGATGGGTCGTCTATGAGTATGGGACAGCAGAATACGCCCTCGCTCGTTATCATACGCGCGCTGGAGCACTGGAGGCTCTCCGCTTTTATGGACTGAGGGTCCACCTCCCGCAGGCTCTCTTCAGCGTTGTAGGGACGGTAATTTTTTTCGCCGCGGCCTATGTGCAGCAGCGGCAGGGTCTTCACATGGGGGGCTACAGAGCCAAGCCCGCGGAGCCAATTCTCAAAACACTCTACAGAGGGTCCCTTATTTTCAAAAAGCGTAGCAGTGATTATGGGCTCAAAACCAGCGTCTATGAGGTTTTTTATGCCTTTTGAGGCAAGCAGGAAGGAGCCCTGGCCCCGTATTTTGTCGTTTTCCGCCTCTTCTGTGCTCTCCATGCTTACACGGAAGGTAAGTTCAAAGTCCGAGGCAAGGGCAAGTCTCTTGAAGCTGGCGGCCGCTTCAGCGGTGATAAGCGTGGCGTTCGTTAGTATGGTTACGTCGGCCTCCTTGAGGGCGTCTCCGGTGATGCCCATTATCTCGGGGTTGAGCAGGGGCTCGCCGCCGGTAAAGTATATTTCCTTTATGCCTGTGGAGCGGGCCTCCTCAAGGTAGCGGTCTACGTCTTCTCTTGACATCATGCCGTGGCGTTTGACTCCGGGACCGCAGCTTATGAAGCAGTGAGAACACTTGAGGTTACAGAGCGTGCCCGAGACCTGGAACCACAATGTGGATAGACCTGTAAGGGGAGCCTCAAGGTCCTTTGCCTGCTGTTTCGTCATAGAACTCTCCAAAACTTAGTTGCTTATCATTACCTGCCTGAGACTTAATATAACATCAACGGGCAGCCCTGAAAGTAAGCTGCCTTACAAATAAATACCACCTCGCATGGGCGGAGTTTTGGCTCTCACTGCTATGTAGATTATAGCCCAAAGACGTCTCTTGTAAAGGGCCTATTAGCCTGCTTTTGCCTCTTATGATGGAGGATAGGGCTAGGCCGTCTATAGACTCGTGGGCAAGGCGACAGGATAGGGGAAGGCTGCCTTATAGTCCCGGCGCACCGGGCCACTGAACTGCCTTGCGCTTCTTTAAGCGTATCACACTGTAGCGGTCGCTCTCTGTGTACCCCAGGGCATAGGGGAGAGCGCCGAATATGCTTGAATAAAACCCGGCGGCCCCTGGCGGAAAGGACATCACCGCCAAGGAGCGGGGTAGAGGGTTGTTTATCACCTCAAGGAGAGTGACGTAAAAAAGTATCTCCGGCATATCCGAGATGTTGGAGTTGTTGTAGGACTTCACCACGATATCACCGCTGCGAATGCGCGGCTGCCTCCTGTCAAAGGGCCTTGCCCCGTAGGCCTCCATGTAGTACTGAAAACCCCAGTGTC
>JBHHUW010000061.1:0-9072 GCA_046753945.1 Thermodesulfobacteriota bacterium | reverse complement strand
ATCCTCTCCTCAAGGGGCGGGTGAGTGCTAAAGAGCTTCATCATGCCGCCGCCCGAAAGGGGGCTCACTATGAAGAGGTGCGCCGTGGCCTGGGCCGCCTCCTTTGAGACCGCGTGCATGGGCATCTTCTTGTTGTAAGAGCCAAGCTTTCTAAGGGCCCCCGCCAGATAAAGGGGGTGGCCCGTGAGCCGCGCCGCGCCAAGATCAGCGGCGTATTCCCGTGAACGCGATATGGCCATCTGTATTATCATGGCCGCCATGGGGGCTATTATCATCATCACAATAAGGACGATGGGGTTGCCGCCGCGGTCGCTATCCCTGCCGCCGAACATGGAGGCAAAGTAGGCGATATACGTAAGATAACTGATAGCCCCGGCAATGGTGGCGGCTATGGTGGAGATGAGTATGTCCCTGTTGGTTATATGGCTCAGCTCATGGGCGATGACGCCTGATATCTCTCGCTCGTCAAGTATCTGCAGAAGACCCGTTGTGGCGGCAACTGCGGCATGAGAGGGATTTCTGCCCGTGGCAAAGGCGTTGGGCACTGAGTTGTCCATGATGTAGACCTTGGGCATGGGAATTTCCGCTTTCATGGCAAGGTCCCGCACAATACCGTAAAGCTGCGGAGAGTTCGTCTCGTCAACCGCCTTTGCCCTGTACATCTTCAGGACTATCTTGTCACTGAACCAGTAACTGAAAAAATTCATGGCTCCGGCGAAGATAAGGGCTACAATAGCACCCTGCCTGCCGCCAAGGGCCCCGCCAAAGAATATGAGTATGGCCGATAGCAGGGCCAGAAGCATGGCCGTCTTTACGTAATTCATAGCAAAAAAACCTCCATATTTATTGGATAAAACCCCGTAAACCCCGTAAACCTACAGGACCTGTAAGGGTCTGTGCCTTATTATTATATCTCTCTCTTATTATTATATGAACCAATGTTCCGGAAGTCAATGCAGGCCAAAACTTGATGCGCCCTCAGGCCACAAGGTCGAGAATGGCCTGCCTTACCTCGGGGATGGCAACGGTGGTATCCATGCAGTAACCCTGGGGGCGGATATTGACAATGCCTATTACAGGCAGGGGATAGGAGTCCTGAAGTCCGCTCGTAAGGTCCCGCTCGCAGGCTACGGCCACAACAGCGTCAGGCCTGTGCTCCATTACCTTGCGCCGCGCAGAAGTGCCTCCTGTTGATATGTATAACGTAATACCGAACTCCTCGGAAAGCTGCAGCAACTCGCCTACCTCACATTTGCCGCATCCGGCGCAGTTAGCTACGTTCCGCGTTACCTTTATCTTGCAGTCATCAAACTGAATGCAGTGCGGCATGAGTATAAGGAGCTTTTCCGGCCTTATGGAGCCGCCTTTCTTCTTCATAAGACGGACCATCTGGTTGTTTATCTCTATAAAGGCCCGCTCTATCTTTATCTTGGGCACCTTTACCACACCGCCGATTAAGACCATAAGCGGTAAAAAGAGCTTTACCAGCATCCACCTCAGCCAGGGCGAGTAATATGAGATAGACCCACCCGTGGCCGCAAGAGCAAGAAGCACAGCCCCGCCAAGGACAAAGGCCCCCATTACGAGGACAAGAGCCCCAAAAACATAAGGCAAAGCAGGATGTATGTTGCCAAGACCTCTGGTGGGTATGTACCAGAAGAAAAAGCCCGCCGCTAAGATACCCGCTGCCGTGAGGACAAGGAGCCATATAAAACCGCCAAGCCCGGGGCTGTAACCCTTGGACGCGGGGCTGCCCTCCCAGTTCGCCTCTTTTTTAACTATCTTGCCCAAAAACCGCGCCTCTTGATTAAAACGATAATAGCCTTAATCTTTAATCTTCAGTCAAAAAACCTCTTTTGTCAATGCCCTCCTACTTTCTTTTGGAAAAAAGAAAGTAGGACAAAGAAAACCAAAATGGGGATAAACTAAAATACCTCTGTACCTGCTGCATACACCCCGCCGGAAAAAAGAAAACAGGACAAAGAAAACCAAAATGGGGATAAACTAAAATACCTCTGTACCTGCTGCATACACCCCGCCGGAAAAAAGAAAACAGGACAAATAAAACCAATGGGGGATGAGATTTGATGCCCCAAAGTCACAATGCGCGCCCCACGCCGCCTTGGAGAAAAACCTACGAAGGAACGCCTCAGCCTAATAGCTCGCCCACCTCGGGCTTATAACCCTTTATAAAATCACCGGCGCTCATCTTCCTCTTGTTCTCGGGCTGAAGCTCAAGGACCTCTACGAATCCGTCACCTGTGGATACAAAAAAACTGTCTTTTTCAACCCTTACGATGGTGCCGGGTCCTGCCCCCGAAGCCTCAGAGGGCGCTGCCTGTACCGAATGAATTTTAAGGACACGGCCCAGACGAAATGTATAGGCCCCGGGCCAGGGGTAGACGCCGCGCACAAGGTTCTTTATCTCAAGAGCAGTCCTTGTCCAGTCTATGAGGCCGTCCTTTTTTTTCATGGAAGGCGCGTATGTGGCAAGGCCCTCTGCCTGTGGCCGGGCAGCGAGCCTGCCTGCGGAAAGCTCCAGTAAAGTCTCTACAAGGAGCCCGCCCCCAATGGCCGAGAGCCTCTTTGTGAGCTCCTCGGCTGTCTCGTCCGGGCCGATGGTAAGACTCTCCTGCAAGAGCATTGGCCCCGTATCCATGCCCTCGTCCATTAACATGGTAGTGAGCCCCGTCTCCACGGCCCCGTCTATTATGGCGCGGTTAATGGGCGCGGCCCCGCGATACTGTGGAAGAAGCGAGGCGTGAAGATTTACACAACCACCCTCTGGTATGGCAAGGACCTCGGCCGGGAGTATCTTTCCATAGGCCACTACAACGAAAAAGTCCGCCTCTTCCGCCCTCAACTCCTCTATAAAGGACTTGTCACGTACCTTAAGGGGCGTTAGCACACGAATACCCTCATCCGAGGCAAAGGCCTCTACCGGCGAAGGCGCGGGCTTTCGGCCACGGCCCTTGCCGCGCACAGGCTGAGTGACAACGCACCCCACCTCAATGCCTTCCACAAGCAAGACACGAAGCGGAGCTACGGCAAACTCCGGCGTACCCATGTATATAATTTTTATCGAATCTGACATTAACCTTTTCCCATAATGAAGAACCTGTGGTCAATTAAAAAAACCTGCCCACAGTGCGTGCGCAGGGTCCGGGTCTCCCCTCTTAAGAGACCATCTGGCAGAGACCTAAACCGCCTTCTCTTCGGCCTCCAGGGCCGCCTTCCTGAGACGCCTCTTTATACGGTCCCTTTTTAGCCACGAGAGTTTGTCTATAAAGAGTATGCCGTCAAGGTGGTCTATCTCGTGCTGCAGCGCAACAGCAAGAAGCCCCTCTGCCTCCATATCAACGGGATTACCCTCTTTATCAAGGCCCCTAACCCTGATAAAAGCGGCGCGCTCCACCTCGGCATTTACGCCGGGCACGCTGAGGCACCCCTCCTCAAACTTCACATGGCCCTCCCTCCAGGTTATCTCGGGATTTACCAGAGAGAGTTTCTGCCTCTCCATCCTCTCCTTCCCGCCCGCCTCGGCCTCATCATCATCTTCTTCATCAAGAGGCACATCAAGGACGATTACCCTCTTTGCCACACCTACCTGAGTGGCGGCAAGGCCTATGCCCTTATTCTCGTACATGGTCTCAAACATATCGTCTATAAGGGTTGTAATGGTCTCGTCCACCTCAGGAACGGCCTCACAGGTCTTCCGTAAAAAAGGGTGGGGATATTTCAAGACTTCAAGTAGCGACACTGCATCACCTTCTGTATTTTTTTATAAAATAATCTTACCACTTAATTATAGCGTAAATCGCCTTCGTGCTTAAAGGTTTTTTCTCTTCCTTGCTATTTTCTCTCCCATTATGTAGTATTTTTTTATGGACCTCTTTGATCTAAAAAGCAAAAAAACCGATACAACGGGAAAAAAAGGTTTTTTCCCCGGCCACGACGACACCACAACAGCGCCTCCACCGCCCCTGGCCGAGAGGATGAGGCCCCGTACCATAACCGAGTTTCTCGGCCAAGAGCACATCCTTGGCGAGGATAAATTCTTAAGCAGTGTAGTCCGTGGAGGTGAGCTCCCCTCAATGATACTCTGGGGCCCTCCGGGAACGGGTAAGACCACACTCTCAAGGATACTGGCCAGTAGCGCCGGAGCTGAGTACGTGGAGCTATCTGCCGTAGCCTCTGGAGTAAAAGAGATACGCGCCGTTATAAAAGAGGCCGAGGACCGCAAGGCCCGGGGCCAAAAGACCCTGCTCTTCATGGACGAGATACACCGCTTCAACAAGGCACAGCAGGACGCCTTCCTGCATTCAGTAGAGGACGGCACCCTGACGCTCATAGGGGCCACTACGGAGAACCCCTCCTTTGAGCTCAACGGCCCCCTGCTCTCGCGGTGCAGGGTCATTGTCCTGGAGGCGTTGGACGAGGGTATATTAAAAAAAATTATCAGAAGCGCAATAAAAGACCGTGAGCGCGGCCTGGGTGGTATTAAGGCCAGTGTAGACCCCGGGGCAGTGGACTTTATCGTAGAGCACGCGCAGGGAGACGCCAGGGCAGCCCTTAACTGCCTGGAGGTCTCCTATATGATTGCCGCGAAGGACAAGGCCGGGACAAGGCTCGTAACCGCCAAGGCGGCCCGCGAGGCCCTGCAGAAAAAGGTCCTTCACTATGACAAAGGGGCCGAGGAACACTATAACGTAATCTCTGCCTTTATAAAGTCCATGCGGGCAAGCGACGCCGACGCCGCGCTTTACTGGCTGGCGCGTATGGTGGAGGCCGGCGAAGACCCCCTCTTTATCGTAAGGCGCATGGTAATATTCGCCTCCGAGGACATAGGCAACGCCGACCCCCGCGCCCTCAGCCTCGCCATCTCGGTAAAGGCCGCGCTGGAATTCATAGGCATGCCCGAGGGGTGGATACCAATGGCACAGGCCGCAACCTACCTTGCCACGGCCCCGAAAAGCAATGCCTCGTACAGAGCCTACAAGAAGGCGGCCTCTGACGCCCGGGAGCACGGCGCCCTTGCGGTACCCATGCATCTACGTAACGCGCCCACCTCATTAATGAAAAAACTCGGCTACTCAGCAGGGTATAAGTACCCCCATAACTATGAAGGCGCTGTTGTGGACCAGGAGTGTCTGCCCGAAGAACTTTGCGGTAAAGGTAAAAAATATTACGAGCCCACGGAGAGGGGGCATGAGCAGACAATCCGCGCAATGATGGAGAAAAAAAAGGATAAGGCATAACCTGGAAAGAGCCTGGAGGGCAAATCATGAAAAGTTTTTCGCTAAGCGCCATAGGAAGAGACCAACCCGGTATAGTGGCGGCCATTACAGAGCCGCTCTTTAAGCGGGGCTGCAATATCGAGGACTCAAGCATGACTATTCTCGGGGCCGAGTTTGCAGTTATTCTCTTAATGACCATCCCTCAGGGAGTTGATTTCAAGGCCCTTGTTCAAGAAATAAAAGAAGTCGGCAAAGAGTGCTCCCTCACCATAGATATGAAAGAAGTGGCCGGAGGGGCCCCGGAAGAGCCCACAGCCCTCTCTAATTACATATTAACGCTCTACGGCGAGGATACTACGGGCCTCATATACAAGACGGCATGCCTTCTTCTCGAAGAAAAGATAAACATTACGGACCTTGAGACAAAGACGGCCCATGAAGAGGACGAGGGTAAGGGAAAAAATCTCTACATGATGATGATGGAGCTTTATATCAGTGCGGAGACGGATCTACCAGGATTAAAAGACAGGCTAAAAGCCCTTGGCGAAGAGCTTGGAGTAAGTATCAGACTAAAACCAATAGAGGATTTTGGGCGCCTTTAGGCCCTCACTTTCTTTTGGAAAAAAGAAAGTGAGACAAAGAAAACCAAAGGGGGGATTGGATTATTACCACTGAAAATTCTTCTTGCTCCCTCGCTACCTTGGGAAAAAAGAAAGTGAGACAAAGAAAACCAAAGGGGGGATGGACTCAATACCTTTGAATATACGGCCTGCGCCCCGCAATGCATATTTAAAAAAAGAAACCAAGATAATGTCCCTCTTGAAAATACTTTTATACCCAGACCCCCTGCTACAGGAGGTTTCCTGCGAGGTAGACCCCTCTGAGGCTGGTATCCAGGACCTTGTTAATGACCTTGTGGAGACCCTGCGCGGAAGCCACGGAGTTGGTCTGGCCGCCCCGCAGGCAGGGGTCCTTAAGAGGATAGTCATAGTGGACGTAGGTCCTGATAACCGAGGCCACGGTCTTCTGAGGCTTATTAACCCGAAAATTGTCTTCTCAAGCGGCAAGAGAAAAGGCCGCGAAGGCTGCCTCTCCATCCCCGAGTACAGGGCCAACATTACAAGGGCGCGCAGGGTACACGTGGAGGCCCTCACCCCGGAGGGTGAGGCCATAACCATTGATGCCCGTGGTTTCGAGGCCGTAGCCCTGCAGCACGAGATAGACCACCTTGAGGGCATACTCTTTCTCGACAGAGTTACAAACATGAAGAGAGACCTCTTCAGACGGGAGTCGGGGGCATGAGCAATGATTTTTTTTGGCGGGCCGTGCCCGCCCTGCAAGGTTACGCGGGGCGCAGGGCGAATATTAAAAGGTAATAAGGAATATTCCCCCTTGGTTTTCTTTGTCATGCTTTTTTAATAGCGATTAGCCTGTTGTTCTCTCTTGTCACATAAGGACAACAGCGCGTTGCCCTGCAATTAAAAAATTCTTTTTTCCAAAAGAAAGTAAGGGGAATCATGAAAAAAATAATTCTATTTTCCTCTTTTCTCATCATCGGCCTCGTGCTCTCTCAGGTCCTGCCCACACTTTTGCCTGCCCACACTTATGATGAGTTTGCCCACATTGTAAAACTCCTCACCACCATTATGCTGGGTTTTATTATGATACGCGTTGGTTACGAGTTTGAGCTCGACAAGACGAGGCTGCGCTCATACGGCTGGGATTACATTGTTGCGGCCACTGCCGCTACTTTCCCCTGGATTTTAGTGGCCATGTATTTTGTCTTCGTCCTCTCAACGGGAGATAGTCTTGGTCTATGGAGCAGGGCCCTGCTCACCTCGCGTTTCGCCTCGCCCACATCGGCGGGGGTGCTCTTTTCCATGCTCGCGGCCGCGGGACTTACGGGGACATGGATGTACAGGAAGATAAAGGTCCTCGCCATATTCGACGACCTTGACACGGTCATCCTTATGGTTCCGCTGAAGGTGATGCTTGTGGGTCTGAAGTGGCAGCTAATCGTTGTTCTCGCGCCCATGATAATCTTTCTCCTGGCGGCCTGGCGGTACCTCCACCGGCTGCGTTTTCCCGTTACCTGGTACTGGGTACTTGGGTACAGTCTGGTCATTACCCTTTCGGCGGAAGCTATCTATCTTGCGAGCAAGCTTATTGACGAAGTAGTTACCATTCATATAGAGGTGCTGCTGCCGGCATTTGTCCTTGGCTGTATGATGGCGCATCAGAAGATATCCCCGGGGGACGGGCAGACGAGGGTGGATATCACCGAGATGCCCGGTGAGAGGCTTATGACCGTAGTTGTCTCAGCCGTTTTTATGTTGCTCGTTGGTCTCTCCATGCCGCCTGTAATGTTTATAGCCGGCACTGCGGCAGAGGTAAAGCAGGCAGACATTGAGGTTTTAAGCGCCTATATGGTAAGTGAAGATAAAGCAATAGCTCAGAAGGCAGTCCCCGTCCCACCCTCACCAGCGGTGCTTCAAGAGGCGCCTCTCCCGGAAAAAAGCCCGGGCCTGCCCTGGACAGCCATAGCCTTTCATGTGCTTATGGTCACCCTTCTTTCCAACTTTGGAAAGCTCTTTCCCTTTTTCTGCTATAAAAAAGAGGCCCATTGGAGGGAGCGGCTGGCCCTTGCCGTGGGCATGTTCCCACGCGGCGAGGTAGGGGCAGGGGTCCTTATCATTTCCATATCCTACGGCATCGGCGGAGCCATGCTGACGGTGGCCATGCTCTCTCTTGCTCTGAACCTTCTCCTTACTGGGGTCTTTATCGTTGCCGTGAAAAAACTCCTTAACAGTGCCGCTGTATTGGAAGGGGTATGAATGTATGGTGGATTCTTACAAAATAGAGAGGGTATGGCGCGCTGAGGGAGCCGGCCCCCTCAGCCAAGAGTAACGTCAAGGAGCATCATTACAACAAAACCTATTAAGACGCCAAAAGTGGCCTCTTTCTGAAACCCCTTTCTGTGGGACTCGGGGATTATCTCATCGCTGATGACAAAGAGCATGGCCCCGGCGGCAAATGCCAGCCCCCAGGGCAGCAACGGCCTTGCCAGTGTCACCACTCCCGCCCCTATTGCGCCGCCCACGGGCTCCACAAGCCCTGTTAAGAGGGCTATCAAGATGGCCTGCTGCCGTGAGTACCTCACTCCAATAAGGGCAAGGGCCACAACAAGGCCCTCTGGTATATTCTGAAGGCCGATGCCCACGGCCAGGGCCAGACCATTAGAGACGTTACCACCGCCAAAGCCAACGCCCACGGCAAGGCCCTCGGGGAAGTTATGAAGAGTAATGGCGATGATAAAGAGCCATATCCTCTTGAGGTTGCCGGGGTCCGCTCCTTCCGGGCCTGAGATGAAGTGCTCATGAGGGGAGTATCGGTCGCTGAGGTAGAGAAAAAGGGCCCCTATAAAGATGCCGCCCGCCACGATGAGAGCGGCTCCCGGCTTTCCGGCCCCGTCTGTTGCGGCGGCCTCGATGGCGGGGACTATAAGCGAGAAGGATGTTGCCGCCAGCATTACGCCTGCGCCAAAGCCCATCATCACGTCCTCTGCGCGCCGGGAGATAGTTCTCGTAAACAATACGGGTATGGCGCCGAGCCCCGTGGCCAGACCCGTACAGAGGCTCGCCAGACAGCCCATGTAAAAGACGGGTATGTCCTTTAGAAAAATCTCCATAAGACCGGTTTCATTAGAGATGAGCGGGTTTTTTTTAAATTTTCAGCGCGGGGCGCAGGCCATATTGTCAATGGCAGGGGGCCAATCCCCCGTTGGTTTTCTTTGTCTTGGTTTCTTTTTTCCCAAGGTAGCGAGGGAGCAAGATGA
>JBHHUW010000060.1:0-9093 GCA_046753945.1 Thermodesulfobacteriota bacterium | reverse complement strand
CAAAAAATATAGGCCCGGTTACTTCTCGTTCGTGGCAAAGACTATATGCCAAAAATCCAGCTTCTTCAGCATATACTGTTTTGTTACCTTAAGCCCGGCATTACTTACAAAATCATTAAGTGAGAGGTCTGACCTCCAGCCTATCTTCTTGCAGATGGGGTTCATCCACTTTTCGCACATCTCGATAAGACGGTTTTTGCTCTTGAAGTGATTGACAACGACGACGGTGCCGTCTTTTTTGCAGACCCTTTTTACCTCTTCCATAACGCGGTAGGGGTCGGGCACCACGCTTACCACGTGGGAGATAAAGACCTTGTCAAAGGAGTCGTCGGCAAAACCCACGCTCATGGCGTCCATGCTGAGCACATTTATATTATCAAGGCTGTTATCATCAATTTTTTTCTTGGCTTTTCTGAGCATCTCCCTTGAGAGGTCTATGCCAACTACCTTGCAGTGCTTTGGAAAGACTGAGAAGGAGAGCCCTGTTCCAACGCCTACGTCCAGCACGCGCTCGCCGGGTTTTATATCCATAGAAGTAATAGCGTTACTGATTCTGGGATAAAAGAACCTCTTAAAAAGCATATCATAGACACTGGAGTAGGCCGCGTAGACCTTCTTAATACTCTCAATCTCCAGAGACTCCCCCCTTCCAAGGAAGGGTTCATTCATAGATATCTCTTTCTTCAACTCGTCCTCCATATAATAAACTTACACGTCATTTTCCAGGCGCCTGTCCTATGCGATAAAACTCACGAGGAGTATAATAAGAGCTAGGAGGAACGTCTGCTCATTCGTAACAGGGCGAAGCTGACTTATGGAGCCCCGGCCTTTACGGATGAATTAAAAAAACCTGAATAATCTCTAATATATATTAGTAGCATAAAGAGCGCAACCTCTTTTTTTTAAACGCGCAGGTCAAAAAGTTTTCAGGAGGCACCTTAACTCTATTTAAAGCCGCTCTTTGCCCGCCCAGGCCGCCACGCATGCAAGGCCCCTCAAGTGATAAAAGCCTCAGCGGCCATTTGACTTCAACTATCCTGTAGTGCGAACACAATCTCTGTACTCACGCCAGAAGCCCTTCAAGAAATAAAAGCCTCAGTGGTCTTTTGGACCTCTCGTATCCTGAAGCCCGGCTTCACGGCCCCGCCCCAGGTGTCGGTGTAAGGAGAGAAGGCCAGAGAAAACCCCTCGCCGCCAAGGCCTTTCATGGCGGCCATGCCAAAGCCAATGGCACGGGCCATAGCGCCGTCCTGGCTCAGCCTGAAGCTGAGGTGCCTGCCGCCCACTACCTTTGTATCCATAACAGTGGTGCCCCGGAGACAGAGAAGGGGCTCGCGGTTGGCAATACCAAAGGGCGCCAGTCTCTCTATCTCTGAGATTACCTGCAGGCTCATATCCTTTAACGAGACAGTTGCGTCAAGCTCCACCTCGGGTATGAGGTCCTCTTCAGTAAGGGAGGCGCGGGCAAAGGAGAGAAATTGGTCAGTAAAGAGCTCTACCTTGTCACGACTTAGGGAAAACCCGGCGGCGGCCCTGTGCCCGCCGTATTTGATAAGTGATGGGGCGCTATTTCTAATGCCCTCGAGGATATTAAAATTCTTAACTCCCCGGGCCGAACCCCGCCCCAGATCGTCGTCAAGGGCTATCAAGACCACGGGAAGCCCAAGGCGCTCGGTGAGCCTTGAGGCCACTATGCCTATAACCCCCTGATGCCAGTTATCCGAGGCGAGGACCATGGCCCGTCTACCTTGAGCCTCTCCAGGGGAGAGGGCCTCCACCATGGCGACGGCCTCGTCCATGATATCGCTCTCCATGTTTCTGCGCAAGGTATTGGCCTCGTCAAGGGAGCCCGCAATGACCTCGGCCTCACTCTTACTATGAGTAACAAGAAGAGAGAGGGCCATTCTGGCGCTGGCTATACGGCCTGCCGCGTTGATGCGGGGGGCGAGCTTAAAGGCTATATGGTGGGGCTCAAGAGGGCCGGAGCGTATACCGGAGACTTCTTTTAATGCTATAAGCCCCGGCCTCTCAGTATCCACAAGTTCCTTTAGTCCGTAGCGGACAAATATCCTGTTCTCCCCTACAAGTGGGACCATATCCGAGACAGTGCCTATGGCCACCAGGTCAAGAAACCTCTTAAGGTTAGGGCCGCTACCCTTTATAAAACCGCTCTCCCGGAGCCTGGATCTAAGGGCCATGATAAGATTAAAGGCCACGCCAACACCGGCAAGAGACTTGAATGGAAAGGCGCAGTCACGCTGGCGGGGGTTGATAAATGCGTGGGCCGGCAACTCGCGCGCCGTGGGCTCGTGATGGTCGGTTACCAGAACGTCTATGCCAAGAGCTGCGGCGGCGGCTATCTCCTCGTGGTTGGAGGTGCCGCAATCCACTGTAATGACAACCTTGACGCCTTTTGAATGAAGAGCCTTGAGGGCCTCCATATTAAGGCCGTACCCCTCGCTCTTTCTCTCGGGGATATATGTCTGAATCTCGCACCCTATGGCCTTAAAAAAAAGGTAGACAAGGGCAGCTGAACTCGTGCCGTCAACGTCATAGTCGCCCCAGACAGCGATGCCCTGGCCATTTCTAAGGGCATGCTCCAGGCGGAGCACGGCTTTATCCATGTCTTTAAGGAGAAAAGGGTCGTGCAGGTCCTGCAGCCCGGGATGTAAAAAAGAAGAGGCCCTCCCGCTATCCACAAGGCCTCTATTAATAAGTATCCGGGCAGTAAGGGGGAGTATATCAAGGTCCTTTACCAGTCTGTCCTGAAGGACCCTGTCAAGTGGAGTGATTTTCCAGCGTTTTTTCATATTCTTTAAATGGCCTCCGTGGCCTCGGCGGCCGTGGCTTAAAGACAGGTTTCAGCGAAAAGCTGTGAAGGCAGACATTAATACTTTATATAGAAAGGCTATCATGGTCAAGGGGTGATTGGAAAAAAGAGGAAGTGGAGCAAAACCTGTCTCGTGGAGATAAGAGGCGTCTTGAATAATCATGAGAGAGCGGAGCACGGGCAAAAGTAAAAAAACCCCTCAGGCATGACCTGAGGGGCAAGGTGCGGTATAGGGGAGGGGTCATAGACGGGCGGCAAAACCGCCTACAAGGCTCCGGACCTCCCCTGCGTCGAGGCGCTCGGCAAGGAGCGGCATAATGGTGGGACGCTCTGCCTCGCCCTTTATCTCATCAAGTATTACATTCATTAAGGCCACCACGGCCGCCGGCTCAAACTGAGTGCCTGTATTATTCTTAATCTCAGTTATGGCCGCGCTGAATTTCAGGCGCGGTCTGTATGGCCTGTCCGTGGTCATGGCGTCAAAGGCGTCCATAAGGGCCATCACCCTGGCCCCGGCGGGAATTTCAGCGCGCTCAAGCCTGTCGGGATACCCCGTGCCGTCTACCTTCTCGTGATGGTTACGCGTCATCATGGCAATGCCCTTCCAGGGAAAATGTATTTTTGAGAGTATCTCATAACCCACTACGGGGTGGGAGTTAAGCTCCCTGGACTCCATGCTTGAGAGTGGGCTGGCCTTGTTGATTATGGTCTTATCCACTGTAATCTTGCCTATGTCGTGCAGGAGCCCCGCCACCTTTATGCCCTCCACCTCGCCCTTTGCCCAGCCCATCTTCCGGGCTACAACGGCGCAGTAGGCCGAGACCCTGTGGGAATGGCCCTTGGTATAGGCGTCTTTCGCGTCAATGGCAGTGGCAAAGGCATGGATGGTATCGCGGTAGACCATGGAGAGGTTATCGTAAAGGCCTTTGTTCTCATTATACTTGTGCATGAGCCGCGTAAAGAGAGCGTTTGTGTGCAGGCTGTGGGAGATATGACGCGCCATAACGGAGAGTAGCTGACGGTCGTAACGGGTAAATTCCTGGCCCGTCACCTTCTCGCTGATGGCGATTACACCAAAAAGCTCACCTTTTATAACAAGGGGCGATGCCACCTTTGTGCCAAAACGCAGGAGCTCTTCCTTAAGGGCCCCGAAGATTTCACCGGCGCCCTTCTCATTCAGGTCCATGGCCTTACCGTTTTCGGCAAGGGCCCGCACCGTATCTCCGCTCAGTATAAGGGTCTTACCCTTAATGCCGGGTATTCCCTTTGCGGCAACTGAGGAAAAACATTTTTTTTCTCTCTCATAAGAGAGGATAACGCCCCTTGCCGTGGAGAACGAGCCCATGACCATCATAAGCGAGGATCTCATTATCTTCACAAAATCCTTGGGAGAGGCTACCTCTTCGCCGAGCTCGGCAAGTGTGTTCAGATGAAAAACAAGTCTCTCAAGGCTTACCTCAGGAACCACCATGGTTTCTCCTTTGCTCTTATCACCGATGGATGAAAAATCATCTTAAAGTGCCGTGCCGTTAAACCGCTATAACCCGCCCTTTTACGCCGCAGGCCTTGAGGGCCTCCTCTTCAGTCTTATATATGGAGACGCTCTCGGTAAGCCCCACTATCTTCAGGACATCAAGGACCACGCCATGGACGCCAGATAGAACTACCTTTGTACCAAGACCCCGCACCTTCTCTATTATACCCGTAAGTATGGATATGCCAATAGAATTAATAATATCCGTACTGGAGAAATCCAGGATAATGGCGCAGCCTCTCTCCTTCAGGAAGGACTCGCATATTTCCTCCAGCTTCTCGCCCTCTATATCATTCATATAATCTCTGGCATAGATAACGATGACATCTCCGTAATCAGCATAGGTCCTGGTTTTTTTATCCATGGCCGTCCTCTCCCTTCTTATCAAGATATTTTACAAGCACAAGGCGCGTCCCTCCTTCAAGGCTCTCAAAGCGCACCTCGTCCATAAGCCCTTTCATAAGTTCAAGACCCCAGCCCCTTTTCTGCGGTAGCCCGCCAGCCCCGCCCGCGGCGGGTTGGGCGGCAATGGCTCCGTCAAAATCAAAGCCCGGGTTAGAGACGTATATTGTAAGCGACTCAAGGTCAGCCACAAACCTCAGATGCACCTTCGATGGAGGCGAACCGCTGTGCTCAAAGGCGTTTATGCAGGCCTCAACCACGCTGGTCTTAATCCTGCCGATGGAGTCCTCGTCAAAGCCCATCTCAGCGCTTATCTCCGTAGCGCCGCGCACTGCCACGAGCTCGGAGTTACGGCTTGGAGGCAGCACCATCTCGAACTCCCTTCTCACTGGCTCCCCGCCTTCCGGGCATTCTTTCTTCACCGGGCTCACCAGCTTCTTAATGGCCGCCAGTCCAGCACCGTCTGATGTATAGGCCGGGCCGTCCTCGCTTAGCCTCAAAATAGCTTCGCTGCTAAAACCCTTTTTTCCCACAAGCCATCTTATGACCCGCGCGGGGCAGAACTCTCTTTGAAGTATTCGCGAACGCCTTAGAAAATTCTCTACATCTCCTGTATTAATAACTGTATCTGATTCCTTAAGTCCCACGAGCCAGAGCACCTCGCCGCTTGAGTCAAACCTGCCCGGCGCAAAGCCATGGGCAATGAGAACAGGCAGCCCGGTCTCGTATTTTTCAAAGGCGCTGGCGCCAAAACAGCCCGTAACAGAAGGGAGAGCAAGGAGTGTCTCATCAGCCCCTTCCCCGGCGTCCTTACCTCCAGCATTAAGACGAAAGAGGGTCTCGGGCAGCTCCTGCCCGTCAAAGGCCCTCATCACACTCATGATTTCCTGCCTGAACCTCTGCTTCACCCCGCGGCCCAGCCCGGAGTATCCGGCTTTCAGCACATCCCTTATCATCCATGTCCTGGTCTCTTCCCTGCTTTTACCCAGCAGGCCTGTTGCCGAGATATACTCTATATAATCCCGTACCACGGCGTCAGACGTACACCTTAGAGAGCCGAGATTAATGCTTAGAAGATTAAGGGACTCAAGGATCGATACCACCTGCTCCATCTCAGCGGCCTCGAGCCCCAGGGTCTCCGAGAGGTCGTCAATACCTACGGGCCCCTGCTGCGCCATAATGGCCCGCAGGGCCCGGAGCCCCTTGCGCCCGCACCCTGAAAACTCATGTCCAAGGGCAGTGCCCAGGGTCCCCGTGGTAATCTCCATGACATAAAGTGCGGCAAAGCCTTTTAGTGTCTTAAGGGCGCGGTCCGGGCCTGTGGAGAGGGCCCGTACCATTTCTCTAATATAAAAGGGGTTCCCGCCAAGCCTGCCCGCTGCCGCAGAGACTACCTCGGGCTCAAAGCTCAGGCCATAACCCCTTAAGAGCTCCTCTATCATGGCCCTGGACTCATGTCCCGGCAGCCCGTATATCTCCATGGTCTCGGAGTAAACCTCTCCCGCAAGCCCCTCACTCTTGGCGGCCGGGCCTCTGGAGGCCACAAAGGCCACTGATTTCAGCATGGCGGCTATCTCGTTCATTATGCCGGGGCCATCCTCATAGAGGTTTATGGCCACGGCGCGGTCAATATCGTCAAGAAGGAGAAAGGCCGGAGAACCGGTCTCGCGGGACATTACCTCAACGATGCGCAGGGCGTTTCTTATTAGAGCCCTGGGCTCGCCCACCTCTCTAAGGTCAAGATGAGCGGTAATAAGGCTTGCTGCCTCCATGAGCCCCTCATCCGTCAGGAGGCCCCTTATTTTTTTAAGCGTAAGTTGGCCCAGCGCCAGTCCGGGGTCGCGCCTCTTAAATGCCAGAAACTGCTTTATCACCTCTGCCATGAAGTGGCCGGCAAAGTCCTCCAGACGGGCCGGCTCGCTGAACTGGTAATAGACGGGCACCACAAGGCCCTGATTCCAGAAAAGGTCCCTGTGGGTTCTTCTGAGGACCTCTGTCTTTCCTATCCACCTGCCCCCCTTGAGGATAAGACCGCAGGGCGGGTGAGAGAGGTCCACGGCAACGCTGTATATCTTCTCCATAAGGGCGGTCCTGCCAAAGAACTGCCCCTCGGGAACAACTGTAAATATGGTCTTATTTCTCATAAAGGACTACTCTGTTCTTACCCCTGCGTTTCGCCTGGTACATGGCGGCATCGGCGCGGTAGATAAGGTCATCGGTATTACGTGCGTCTCCCGGGAACTCGGCTATGCCAATGGAGATGGTTGGAGAAGGGCCCGTAATCTCAGAAGGAAACTTCAGGTGTTCAACATCGGACCTTATCCTCTCGGCAATGACCTCGGAATCTTTCTTTGAAGTATGAGAGAGGATAACGGCGAATTCCTCGCCGCCGTACCTTACGACTACGTCCACGGTCCTGACGGCGTCTTTTATTGCCATGGAGATGCGTTTGAGCACCTGGTCGCCGGCAAGATGGCCCCAATTGTCATTAAATTCCTTAAAGTTGTCAACGTCTATTATGAAGACGGTAAAGCTGTCTCTCTGACGCCTCACACGCTCGGCCTCCTCAAAGAGCCTGTTCTTAAAGAACCTTCTATTGAAGAGCCCTGTGAGAGGGTCTGTCATGGAGACAGTCTTGAGCTTCTCGCTCATGCTGTAGTAGGCCCCTCTCTCAAGGGCTATTGTGGCATAGTTGCAGATTGAGAGCAGGGCAAAGAGGTCCTGCTGGGTAAAGACGCCCTGGCCGCGCTTATCGGCCAGGTTGATCACCCCTATGACACGGTCATAGAGTTTAAGGGGCGCGGAGATAAAAGAGCGCGTCCGGTAAGTGCGCAGGCTTTTCCTCCAGGGCAGCTCCTGCTCTATGTCCTTTATTACCATAGGCTCGCCCTTCTCGGCGGTACGGCCCGTTATTCCCTGTCCCATCTTTATGCGCACACTTTCCGCTATGCTCTTTTCCAGCCCTTTTGAGGCCTTTATGCGAAAGGCCTTGCTGGTGTTGTCAAATATCATCAAGGATGCCCGCTCGGCGCCGATAAGCTCGCTGGATTTAGAGAGAATGAGCTCGTAGAGGGAATCCTTGTCTATTACCGTGGAGATACTCTTGTATATCTCAAGGAGGCCCTTGAACTCACCGCTGTAAGTCACCGTGCCTGTAGTAGAGGCCGCCTCCCTGGTAGGCGGCAGAGGCGCATCAGGCACATTGTGAAGGGATTCAAGAAAAGGCACGGCCAGCCTCTTGAAGGTATCGGGAAGGCTGAAGAGAGAATCCGTTGTGATGCTCTTTACACGGCCCCTTAGCCTCTGCTGTGTAGCCTCGTCAAGGCCCTCGATGCCCTTGGCAAAGGCCTCCTCTTCCCTGCCCTTCATATAGGACCTGCCGCCCATAAGCACATAGGAGCGCTCCTTGAGGAATACGGGCATGGCAAAGGCGTAGAGGTTGGCATGGCACTTGAAGATATGAGTATTACCGTCATTAAGGGCCCGGATGGCGGCCCGGTTATAATCCGAGTCGCAGAGGATGCGAAGCTCCTCCTTTGAGTACATCTCGTCGCAGACCTCGGAGGTAAAGCTGGGAGGGACGATAAAGGCACCTTTTCCGTCATTAAGAGATACAGAGACTCCGAGGAGCCTGGAGAGGCCGTCCTGGAATTCTCTCCACCTTGAGGTATTAAACCCCATAAGGCGGGCCGAAGGCCCGTCTTTTTCCTCCTTGTTTTTTGGTATCTCCGCTCTTTTCATATTCAAAAAAAAACCTCAATACCATAACAGTATTGAGGCATCCTTTACCCCGGCCATGCAGGCCCACCATGAGCCCGTTGATTCATCGATGCTGAACAATTAAGTTAACCTCTCGCTCCCCTGAACTACTGCCTGATTTTTCTCGGCCCTATTTTACCATAAGTATTCACTTTATACAATTAAATTTATCTGGCCCCAGGTGATGAGCCGCTCTGGAGGGAGACTCCTGCCGGAAAGGTGAGGAAGGCGTGGAATAAATGAGGCCGCCGAAGAGCAGAGGCCTCTCGGATAAGTTGATATTAAATAGGGGGGGTGGTGGAAAAAATTAAAGAGCGAAAAAAAAAGACCCCCCATGTAAGGCTGGAGTCTCTATGGATTATCTGTAGATAGATGCCCCACGCAGGGGTTAAGGTTAAAAATGTCCGGCCCAAACTAAGAGAGGGCCCCTCTCACCGAGATCTCCAGCCCACCCTGCTGCACAGAGAGGCTGCGGACAAAAGAGGCCCACGTGCGTGCTCAAGGAAGCCAATGCACTTAAAAAATATGCCCACGTGATTAAAAGAGGCCCACGTTGTGAAAAAGTGGG
>JBHHUW010000059.1:0-9682 GCA_046753945.1 Thermodesulfobacteriota bacterium | reverse complement strand
TATTTATCAAGCTCCGAGACTATCTCTCTCGGCGTAAAATTCTTCATCTCTACCGTACCTTCCTCTACTGATTATAGTTCTTCGTTATAGTTCTTCCAGGGAGATATTGCTGTTGGTGTAAATGCATATCTCGGCGGCCATTGCCACGGCCTCGCGGGCTATCTCACCTGCGGTAAGCTCGGTGTGCTCAAGGAGTATCCGCGCCGCGGCAAAGGCGTATGGCCCGCCCGAACCTATGGAGGCTATGCCGTGATCAGGCTCAATAACATCTCCGCTCCCGGAGATAATAAAACTATGCTCCTCGTCTGCCACGATAAGCAGGGCCTCGAGCTTTCGAAGTATCCTGTCCGTTCTCCACTCCTTGGCAAGCTCAACAGCGGCGCGCGTAAGGTTGCCGCGAAACTCGCCAAGCTTGGACTCGAACTTGTCATAAAGGGTCATGGCGTCAGCCGTTGAGCCGGCAAAACCGGCCAGCGCCTTGCCGCTCTTCATCCTGCGTATCTTTACCGCAGAGCTCTTCATAACAGTAGCGCCGAGACTCACCTGTCCGTCACCGGCAATGGCAACACTTCCACCACGCCTTATGGCCACTATAGTAGTTCCGTGGAAACCATTTTTCACCTTTAAGACTCCTTGTAATTTAAGAAACACCTGAGGCAGCGCTGACTTTTATTTATCCTTGTTGCTTCCCCCGGCGCGGGGATGGGCCCGGTCATATACCTTCATAAGGCCCTCTATGCCCACCTTGGTGTATCGCTGCGTGGTGGAAAGTTTGCTATGCCCGAGCATTTCCTGAATAGATCTTAAGTCTACGCCTGAATCAAGGAGATGGGTAGCGAAACTATGCCTCAGGGTATGAGGCGTGGGCGTCTTGTTAATGCCGCTTTTAACGGCGTACTTTCTCACAACCCTCTGCACCGTCCTTGGAGAGATTCCCTTTTGCACGCCCTTTGCCGCGATAAAGAGGAATGAGCCGGTGCCAAGGCCCTCTTTAAGAGTTCCGCGGGCCTCCAAAAACCTGACAAGCGCCACTCCGGCCCTCTCGCCGAGAAAGGCGAGCCTTGTCTTGCCGCCCTTGCCAAGGACCCTTAAGACACCCTTCTCCATATCAAGGTCACGTAATCTCAGCCCCGCAAGCTCCCCCACGCGTATGCCCGATGAGTAAAGGACCTCCACAATGGCCGAGTCCCTCAGCTGCCTGAACTTATGGCCTCCGGACTCGCCCTGCACCGAGTCAATAAGGCTGCCCACTTCCTCGGCGCTAAGCGCAGAGGGAAGAAAACTACCCGTCCTCGGCGAGGAGACAAGTTCGGCAGGGTTTGCTGTAAGGTCTCCTTTTTTAACAAGAAATCGAAAAAAACTCCTTATGGACGAGAGTTTTCTCGACATGGTAACTTTTGAACATCGATGGAATAAATCCTGAACAAAGGCCCTGATATCCCCGGTGGTAATACCCTCTACCACAAGGGATTTTTTTGTATGTCCGCCCTCTGAAGATAAAAAAACATGAAACTGCCTTAAGTCCCTGGCGTAGGCGGCCCTTGTGTGAGGGGAGGCGTTTTTCTCTACGGCGAGGTACCTTAGAAACCTCTCCATGGCGGCTGTCATCTCAATCATAGCGGCCCCGCGGCAGCTCCTGCCCGGCTATAAGTAAGGCTGAATATAGATAGAAGCATAATATCACCTACAAAAAAAACCTTCAACGGATTTTTCTCTGCGCCTTACCCGGGCCAAAAACGCGCTGAAGCCTTCTGCCCTGGCTGGCCGTTAATGAATGCCCTTCAGGAACCTGCCCGGTCTTATCCAGTGAGACCCGGCTTTCCATGAAAAATATATGACAAAGGCCCTGCCCTTTATATCGCTCATTGGGAGAGGTCCCCAGAACCGCGAATCAAAACTCCTCTCCCTGTTGTCACCCATGGCAAAGACTCTTCCGGCGGGCACAAGGTAGGGACCGAAGTTATCTCCCTCCGCGGTATTGCCTCCATTGATGGCCCCCTTGTGAACCGCGTAAGGGTCCTTCCACTCTCTGCCGTTAATGAATATAAGACGGTCGCGCACTTCTATGGTGTCTCCCGGCAGGGCTATGGCCCTCTTGATATAGTCCTTGGACCTGTCGCCGGGAAAACGGAAGACGATAATATCCCCGCGCTTGACAGAGCCCCAGGTATTAACAAGCCTTGTCTCGAAAAAAGGCACCCTCATACCGAGAAAGGTTATCATGGCGGGCCTTGGTATCTGCAGACCGTAGGCGAACTTACTCACCAGGATATGGTCCCCTACAAGGAGGGTATCCTCCATGGACCCGGAGGGAATCTTAAAGGCCTGCACCACGAAGGTCCGTATGATAATGGCAAGGACAATGGCTATGATAACTGCCTGCGCCGTCTCCTTGAACTGGGCCTTCTTATGCTTTTTTTTATCTATTGACGAGCCCCCTGCGGGCTGCGCCTTCTTGGAAAAAACTCTCTCTTTTTTATTCATCTAAACCTTTTTTTAACCCGGGGCCAAGAGGGGCCGCCTTATTAAAGAAGACTATATAGTGGCAATCTCACGCCCAACCACCACCCTTCCTAATCTACCTTCAGGACGGCAAGAAATGCCTCCTGCGGGATATCCACACTGCCAACCTGTTTCATCCTCTTCTTGCCTTCTTTCTGCTTTTGAATGAGTTTTCTCTTTCGTGTAATATCACCGCCGTAGCACTTGGCAGTGACGTTTTTTCGCATGGCCCTCACCGTCTCTCTGGAAATAATCTTACTCCCGATAGCGGCCTGGATCACCACCTCGAACATCTGCCTCGGTATAATGGCCTTCATCTTCTCGGCAAGGACCTTTCCTCTTGAGTAGGCGCGCTCTCTCGGGACGATAAGGGAGAGGGCATCGACTATCTCGCCGTTAATAAGTATATCGAGCTTAATAAGATCAGCTTTCCTTGAGTCAAGGTACTCGTAATCCATGGAGGCATAACCCCTTGTAAGGGTTTTTAAACGGTCGTAAAAGTCAAGCACCACTTCGTTAAGGGGCAGCGCATATACGAGCAGCGCCCTCTCAGGGGTGATGTACTTTATCTCCTTCTGAACGCCGCGCCTCTCCTCGCAGAGCATGAGCACAGGGCCAAGATACTCTGAGGGTAGATGCACTGTGGCCTCGATAAAGGGCTCCTCAATAAAATCTATATACTGCGTAGGAGGCAGGTTTACGGGGTTATCCACCTCTATTGACGTACCGTCTGTCTTTGTTACCCTGTAGCTTACCGTAGGCGCCGTGGTGATAAGCTCAAGTCCGTACTCACGCTCGAGCCTCTCTCTTATTATCTCCATATGAAAGAGACCTAAAAAACCGCACCTGAAACCAAAGCCCAGGGCAAGGGAGGTCTCGGGCTCGAAGCTGAAGGATGAATCATTTAGGCGGAGTTTTACCATGGCCTCTTTAAGTCCCTCGTACTGCACCGTGTCCATGGGATAGAGCCCGGAAAAGACCATGGCCTTTACGGCCTTATAACCCGGCAGTGGTCTCTCCACAGAGTCCACTGCCCCGGTGATAGTATCACCTACGTGGACATCCCTTACTTCTTTTATCCCCGCTATGACAAAACCAACTTCTCCGGGGCCAAGCTCGTCTACAGTCACTGTATGAGGCGAAAAAACTCCTACGCTCTCTATACCGAAGACCTTATTTGTTGCGAAAAACTTTATCTTCATGCCTTTTTTAAGGACCCCGTCATAGACGCGTATCTGAACTATAACACCCTGATAGGTATCGTACCAGGAGTCAAAGACAAGGGCCTTCAGCGGCGCAGTTCTACTCCCCTCTGGTGGCGGAACAAGGGCCACTATGGCCTCAAGGGTCTCCTCAATGCCTATGCCCTGCTTGGCGCTTGCCAGCACGGCCTCCGATGCGTCAAGACCCAGTATATCCTCTATCTCGCCCTTCACCCTGTCCGGCTCGGCATGAGGCAGGTCTATCTTATTCAGCACAGGGACTATCTCAAGGCCCACGTCTATGGCCGTGTAGAGGTGAGCAAGGGTCTGGGCCTGCACGCCCTGAGAGGCGTCCACGATGAGCACGGCGCCCTCGCATGCTGAGAGCGAACGGGATACCTCGTAGCTGAAGTCCACGTGCCCCGGAGTATCAATAAGATTAAGGACGTAATCCACACCGTCCCTTGCGCGGTAGATGAGGCGGGCGGTCTGCGCCTTTATGGTGACGCCCCTCTCCTGCTCAAGGTCCATCTTATCAAGAAACTGCTTGGTCTTCTCGCGATCCGTAATGGCGCCTGTGTACTCAAGAAGCCGGTCCGAGAGCGTGCTCTTCCCGTGGTCTATATGGGCTATGATAGAAAAATTTCTTATCTTGTCTGTATCAGTCATGCCAAATTGCCGCCATTAAAAGAAGTTCTACCGTAAAAGAGGCCGGGGCCTCGTTACGCCGAGTCATTAAAACAAAATATTTATTCTAATCCATACTTACGGCCATTGTCAAAGTAAAATGGGGCATATCTTCTCACGGATTTTTTCAGATAACAGGCTGTGGAGGGGATTTGAAAAATAAAGAACGGGCCCGGCATATTATCACCGGGCCCGTTCTTTGTATCTTTTTAGGGATATCTACTGAACAAAGCCGTTCTCCAGAAGGCGCCATGACTTATAGGGGCGCTTTGTAAGGGGCGAGAGGGGTGTCACGTCAAAATTAAAACCAACCGTATCAATGACAACAGGATAGGAGCCTCCCACAAAGGAATTCAGAACGTAAGTACCCAACGGCGCACCTACGGGCACGGACTGTGTAAGGTGGACAGTCTTAGTGGAGTTTGCGTTAACGCATGCAGTCAGGGGACCGAAGAGCTCTCCATTAGTTGGATATCCTCTGCCGCCGGGCAGCGTTATGTTCTCCCAGTAGTCAAAACACTGCATAATGGCCGTGGTATTCAATATAGAGGCCGTATAACCCAGCGTGCCGCCCTGAGTTACGACCACGGCGTCAGGGGTTATACCAAGGATAAGGGCGGCTCCGCCGCCACTACGCATCTTCGTTACGAAGAGGTCGTTAAGACCAGCATTTGTCCCCTGAATGGGTTTAACGATAGGGTAGTTGTAAGAATCCGACCCACCGGCCACATAGAAGGCGCCGCTATTATCAAAGGCTATGCCCCTGGCCGTATCATCACCATCGCCGCCAAGGAATGTAGAAAATGTAATACTCGAGCCGCTTGGGTTCACCT
Source organism: Thermodesulfobacteriota bacterium (assembly GCA_046753945.1). Classification (GTDB taxonomy): domain Bacteria; phylum Desulfobacterota; class GWC2-55-46; order GWC2-55-46; family JADFVP01; genus JAJRZX01. Next base: position 4,458 of record JBHHUW010000059.1, on the reverse strand, counting down.
TTGTGACAAAGGCGTCTCTTACACCGCCGAACATTCCCTGCAGGGGGTTGACAATGGGAAAATCATCTGACCGGGTATGACCTACCACGTAGGCTGAGTCACTGCTGTCAATGGCAAGGTCACGGCCGCTGTCGCTATCAGACCCGCCAAGGTAAGTGGAAAACAGGATTCGTCTTCCCGGAGGGGCCAGCTTTACGAGAAAGGCGTCCTGAGTGCCCAGCAGCGCCCCCTGAATGGGATTGACCACGGGAAAGTCCGGCGACGATGTCCAGCCTACCACATAGACGCTCTTATTACTGTCAAGGGCTATACCCTTACTCTTCTCAGCACCCGTGCCCCCCAGATAAGTTGAGAATTCAAGGCCTGTGCCGGCAGGATTTATCTTGAATACAACGACATCCTTTACGCCGCCAAAGGTTCCCTGAACGGGGTACATAAGAGGAAAATTAAAAGACCAGGTGTGACCCGTCACATAGGCGGCACCTGTAGCGTCTATGGTGATGGAACGCCCGCTGTCACTATCGCTGCCCCCGAGGAGTGTGGAGTAATCGAGGCCCCTGCCCGGGGGGCGCATCTTCAAGACAAAGACATCCTGAACTCCGCGCATAACAGGCTGAATGGGGTTGACCAGCGGGAAGTTAAATGAAGCGGTCCAGCCCGTAAGGTATACATAACCAGTTGCGTCAACGGTGATGTCTTTAGCCTTTTCGCTGGCAATACCGCCAATGTAGGTGGAAAAAATAAAGGCATTGCCCGTGGGATTCAACTTCGTTACAAAGGCGTCCTTCGTGCCTCCTGCAAAGCCCGGCTGAAAGGCTTTGAATACGGGATAGTTAAGGGACTGGGTATAGCCGGTGACGTAGACGTTCCCAGAGGTATCAACTGCAATGGCATTGCTGTCTTCATCTGAGTTGCCGCCAATGTATGTAGAGAATACAACGGCCGTTCCGGCGGGGTTAATCTTCGTTACAAAGACATCACCTGAAAGGACGCCGCCGCCGTAAACCCCCTGCACAGGAGTACGCATAGGAAAATCAGGAGAGAGGGTCCAGCCTGTGAGATAGGCAGCCCCGGAAGCATCTACTGCGACATCTCGCGCGAAATCAGAAGAAGAACCTCCGAGGTATGTGGAATAATCAATTACAGGGTCTATGACGAGCTCTCTGGCATGGTCATATGAGGCTACATTGAACCCGTAGGAGGCCGCGCCGTCAAGACCCTTGTTGATGATCCTGTAGCTCCCTTCCACCTCCACCCTCTTGCCATCTATCTCCTGATAGATAAAGGGCTTTTGCTCTACGATCATGCCGTCGGAAAGGGCTACCTCAAGCTCCCCGGATTCACTCACATTGATAGACTTAACGCCCTCATAGCCAAACCTTACGTCTTTCGGATCACCTCCGGCCTTGACAATAATATCGTGCTCTATGTTGCTGTTAGTACCGTAAAATCTTATATCCACATTATCGTATACACCGCTGTACATGACAGAGCCGTAGACAGGAACGTCTCTTCGCCACTGCTTATTGTCTTTGCCCTTGAAGTAATTAACCCTGGTCTCCAAGACCTCCTCGGCGCTTACCTTTATCTCTTTATTGGCTCCAAGAAAGGAAAATTTAACGGTCTTGGCCAGCTTATCTTTAACAAGGGATATGGTAACACCCTTACCTGTAAAAAAGGTGGCGTGCCCCCCACCCTTCTCGTAGAACTTTACGGCAGCGTCAGTCTGACCGTTGTTTTTTATAAAATATAGTGGAAGACCGGCATAAGACTCCATGACAGCGGCCTTTTGCCACGCCTCTGACCCGGCCCCGGGGGCATCTGAGGCGTTACTCGTTAAAGGTAATAAGAGAAAAATCTGTAAAAGCGCTAAGATGAATAATCTCATGTTGTTTACTCCTCGTTGTAAGGTCTGAAAGAAAGGACTTTTGTGTTATGGATCTCGTGGTATCCTTGAATATCAAGGCATGGGCCCTTTATTAATATTATTGTATTCTTCACATATTCTACCTTTTAGAAATAAAGAATGTATTATTTAATCATTAAAATATGGTTCATGTCAATCCCCCAAAAGGGGGGAATAGAAGTCTTAAAAAGATTGTAACCCTTTGTTTTCATTAAAGGACAGTAAAATCACCTGAGGTGAAAAGGAGACTTTCCTTGACACGGTGATGCCCGGATTATATCCTTGATTTAAAAGTTTTTATATTGGGAGCAGGGTCCGGCGCCAGGGCTCGCCATGACCGGAAGGCGGTAAAGCGTTATCCAGGAGTAAACTGTATGAAGAGACCATCATGAGAGACCTTACCCCACTCTTTTCTCCCCGGGAGATTTCAACTATCATAGATGGCCTTGCAAGAGATATACGAGAGGACTACAGCGGCAAGAACCCCGTGCTCATAGGCCTGCTAAAGGGGGCCTATGTCTTCATCGCAGACCTTACGAGAGCCATTGGCATGGACCTTGAGGTAGAGTTCATACAGCCGTCATCTTACCGGAAAGGCACGGAATCCCGAGAGGTAGTGGAGCTTGTCCATAGCCTGAAGGCTGATGTTATGGGCCGGCACGTCCTTATTATCGATGCAATTGTAGATAGAGGCGCAACGCTTCGCAAGGTGGCTAAAGAGGTCTCTGCCCTGGGGCCGGCCTCCATCAAGGTATGCAGCCTTCTTGTAAGAGATGGCGTAGAGCACGGCGTAAGGGTGGATTACATCGGCCGGCCTCTCACTGCGGGATTTGTCGTGGGCTACGGCATGGATTTGGACGGAAAGTACAGGCAATTAAAGGGTTTATACACACTTAATGTTGAAAACTGAGGGGAGATGGGTTTTGTCTGAGGGCCGTTTTAAAGAGCTGCTAAACCCCGTGGCTTACCTCCATGCCCCTGAAGAAGTGGAACTTCGCCAAACTCATATATCCTATCTCTTTCTCACCCCTGATTTTGTCTACAAGGTAAAAAAGCCCGTAAACTTCGGCTTTCTCGACTTTACCACCCTTGAAAAACGCCGTCACTACTGCGCCGAAGAGGTACGCCTCAATTCCAGGCTTGCCCCGGACGTATACCTTGGCGTAGTGGAGATAAAAGAAGATGGAGGACGCCTCATTGTAGAGGGAAAATCAGGAAACACCGTAGAGTATGCAGTAAAGATGCGCCGCCTGGCAGCAGAGAACATCCTTGAGGAGAAGATAAGGCAAGGCACAGCCTCTGTAGAGGATATTCAGAGGGTAGCCAGCGCCATTGCCCACTTTCACAGAGGCGCCGAGAGCGGGGCCCATATCTCTGAGTACGGCAGACCGGAGATGATAGAAAAAAACATCAACGAGAATTTTGTCCAGACAAAGTCTTTTGCAGGCAGGTTTATAAGCCCGGCCTCCTATGACGCCATGCAGTCCTTTGCCCTGGGATTTATGAAAAACAAGAGGGCATCTCTACTAAAAAGGGTAAAAGATGGTTTTATACGTGATTGTCACGGGGACATACACTCCGAGCATATCTCCATAGACGGGTCTATAGATATCATAGACTGCATTGAGTTCAACGAACGCTTCCGCTACTCTGATACCATAAGCGATATGGCCTTTCTCTCAATGGACCTTGATTTTCATAATAGATGTGACTTCTCCGCGGCCTTTGAGAAGAGCTATCTTGAGGCCTCTGGAGACGCTTCCGGCAAGGAACTTATCCTCTTCTATAAGTCCTACCGCGCCTATGTAAGGGGCAAGGTCGAGGGGCTAAAAGCCGCTGAGGACGAAGTTGGCAAGGCGGAGAGGCAGGCCGCGCGTTTAAAGGCGGCCCGTTACTTCGACCTTGCCGAGGCATATACGCAAGGTGCGCCGCGGCCCCGGCTTATCATCATCTGCGGACTCTCCGGCACAGGTAAATCCACCCTTGCAAGAGCCCTTGGCAAAGCCCTCTGGGCCGAGTCTCTTGCTACGGACAGGATAAGGAGAGAGCTGCGAAGCCCAACCAACGCAGATAGCCCTACCCAATACGGAGAGGGGCCTTACTCCATTGAAGAGAGAACCAGGACATACAGAGAGCTTTTCAGGCGCGCATGCGCTGATTACCTTCAGAAGGGACGCACCGTTATACTTGACGCAACCTTCTCAAAGAACAGCCTCTTAACCGAGGCCGTAAGCTCGGCCCGTAAGGCTGGATTGGAGCCAGAGGATATCACCATATTCGAGTGTCTCCTGGAGATGGGTCTCTTGAAGGAACGTATCGGCAAGAGGCAGAGAGAAGGCGGGGCAGAGGATCTGCCGCTATCGGAGATGAGAGTGGATATTTTCAAGGCCCATCTGGATGAGTATGAAAAAAAAGAGGGTGATATAGTGCCCCTTAATACTGCCTCTCCTCCCAGGGAAAACCTTCAAGCCATGATAAAGGTCATACTGAAAAAGGGTAAAGACAGGGAACCGGGGGGATAGCAAAAAATCCCGTTGAGGACTCTATCTTAT
>JBHHUW010000058.1:0-9686 GCA_046753945.1 Thermodesulfobacteriota bacterium | reverse complement strand
CCCCTTGCACGCAGGGGTTAAGGGTGATGATGAACGCGGGTTTTACTATCACAAGGGCCACTTGGTAAGCCATGGCCGATGTTTTTTTAGGAACCCTTATATAACCCGGCGGCGCCAAATATCTTTTCTGCTCTCTATGGTGCGCCGCTTATTATTACGCCCGCTTGTATAGATAACTCCATTGATTTCTTCCCTATTGAGTTTCAAGAGTTTATGCCTTTTTTTCATTAACCACAAAGAGGCCTATGGAATCTTCTTCTTGGTCAGTAGGGATATATATTTTTTTCTTGACTCTGGAGTATGCTCCAGGGTTTATACTTGTATCGTGAAGATAGGAGAGCTCTCAAGAGAGGCCAATGTATCTGTTGATACGGTGCGCTACTACGAGCGACGGGGGCTTATTCCCCTGGCACCCCGCACAGGGGCCGGATACCGCACGTACTCAGCCGATGATGTGAGACGCCTTAAGTTCATTGTTCACGCAAAGGAGTTGGGATTCACCCTTGATGAAATCAGAGAGCTTCTCTCCATCAGGTCTGACAATAGCGATTGCGAGAGCGTGAAGGCCCTTGCAGAGGCCAAGGCGCGGGAGATTGATGTGCGCATGAAAAAGATGTCCCATATGAAGCGTGTGCTTCTGGATCTGGCTCGCAAATGCGGGCAGAAGGGAAACCTTGACCCCTGTCCCATACTGAAGACCCTGGAGGAAGAAGACTGAGAAATCCTGGAATAAAGGGAGAAAAGACTTCCATTATCGGCGCAGTTGTTGCCGGGGCACTGGCCTCGGCCTGTTGCGTTGGGCCCCTTGTTGTTGTCATGCTGGGTCTTGGCTCTGCCTCGCTCTTTATAAAGATGGCGCCGTATCGGCCCATATTTGCGATTATTACTATTGCGCTCCTTGCATGGGCTGGCTGGAAGCGTTGGCAGGGTAAAAAGCAATGTCTCGTCGGCGGCTGCGCCGTCAAAAAGCCGGTCATGCTCTGGATGCTTGGAGGGTTGGCAGTCGTGCTCCTAATACTTCCCGAGCTCTTGCCATATCTTATTCAATAAGGAGAATTTTCCATGGTAAAAATTGTTTTAACGGTTTTTTTTATATTAGTCATGCTAATGCCTTCACGTTACGGCCTCGCAAAGGAGGCTACCGCGGTCTTGCACGTCTCTGGCATGACGTGCAGTTCCTGCCCCATTACCATACGACACCGCGCCCTGAAGATGAAGGGCGTGCATAAGGCCGTGGTAAAGATGTCCACTGCTACGGCAACAGTCACTTATGAAGACACTGAGCAATCACCAGAGGCCATTGCCCGGGCCATTACGAAACTTGGCTATCCTGCAAATATAAAGGTAGGAGGAAAATGAGTGAGTCTGTTGTGAAGAAGGGGCTCCGGGGTGACGTATTGTTCTTTGTTGGGGGCATAGTTGTAATCGCCGGTGTGCTATGGCTTTTTGCCAGATGCGGTCTGACCTGTTAAGAGGAGTAAAAAAATGAGAAGATCAAGGCTTCTTGCCACGGGCATAGTTGGCTCTATTATCGCCGCCCTCTGTTGCTTTACCCCTGTTTTGCTCATACTCTTCGGTGTTGTGGGTCTTGCCGCATTTGTTGGCTATCTTGATTATGTCCTCATGCCCGCGCTGGTCTTTTTCGTGGCATTGACGGTCTATGCGATTATGAAAAAGGATAATGGTAAATGTTGTAAACGTAAGAGGGAGGCCGGTCATGAGTGATGGTATTCCGACAAAACTTCATATTGCCATTATCGGCTCTGGTTCGGCGGCCTTTGCCACGGCCATCAGGGCAGTTGAAGAGGGGGCCGTGGTTACCATGATAGAGGGCAGCGAGGTAATCGGCGGCACCTGTGTGAACATCGGCTGCGTGCCCTCGAAGATAATGATACGGGCCGCCCATATCGTTCATCTCCAGTCCTCCCATACCTTTGACGGCATTAAAAAAAATATCCCGGCCGTAGACCGTGCGGCCCTTGTCAGACAGCAGGAAGCGCGCGTTACGGAACTTCGCAAGGCAAAATATGAGGCTGTTCTGGAAGGCAATAAAGATATTCGCCTGCTTCGGGGTTGGGCAACCTTTCTTGACGCCAACACCCTTCGTGTAACACGGGCCCATGGCGGCGCGGAGCACGTCAAGGCCGATAAGATTCTCATTGCCACGGGGGCAAGCCCCTCTATTCCCAATATACCCGGCCTTGCGGGCACTCCCTTCTGGACTTCTACGGAGGCCCTTGTCGCGCAGGAAGTACCAGAGCGTCTTGTTGTCCTTGGCGGTTCCGTGGTGGCCCTGGAGCTTGCGCAGGCATTTTTGCGTCTTGGCTCCGGGGTGACGGTCTTGGCCCGAAGCACGTTTTTGTCCCGTGAAGATCCGGCCCTTGGAGATGGACTTGTGAGGGCATTCGAGGACGAGGGCGCGAGGGTTTTACTTCATACTGTGCCTGACTCTGTGAGTTATGATGGTAATGAGTTCGTCGTCTCAACAAAAGAAGAAGAGATATTTTGCGACAAACTCCTTGTGGCCACGGGACGAAGGGCCAATACCGGGGCGCTTTCCCTTGAAAAGGCCGGTGTAAAGACATGTGCAGGTGGCGGTATTGTAGTGGATGACCATCTTCGCACCTCCACGGAGAATATATACGCCGCAGGCGACTGCACAAAGCTACCGCAGTATGTCTATGTGGCCGCCGCCGCCGGTACTCGCGCGGCTATTAACATGACAGGCGGTGACGCTGCGCTGGACCTCACGGCCATGTCGGCAGTTGTCTTCACCGAACCGCAGGCCGCCACAGTGGGCCTTACAGAGGCCGAGGCTAAAAAGCGGGGTATTAGCGCCGAGAGCAGGACTCTGCCACTTGAGAACGTGCCCCGTGCCCTTGCCAACTTTGATTCAACAGGTTTTATAAAATTGGTGGCTGAGAGTGAAACCGGACTAATCCTTGGGGCGCAGGTCCTCGCCGAAGGAGGAGGGGATATAATCCAGTCCGCGGCCCTTGCCATTGCCAATAAGATGACGATTCAAGAGCTCTCGAACCAGCTATTCCCGTACCTCACCATGGTGGAGGGCCTTAAACTCTGCGCCCAGACTTTTACAAGAGATGTAAAAGAGCTTTCCTGCTGCGCTGGATAAGCGATGGTTTTCTCCTTGTATACGTAAGTAGTAATTGCCTCGAAAGGAAGAATATCCATGACTTCACTCTGGCGGGGTAGAATAGGAGAAGTTCAGTAGTTGCCCCGGTCGCCGTGGCACTCTGATTTTTAATGATAGTGTAAATTTTTCATAAGCTCTCACATTGTTCCCTGAATGTATATAGAGGAGACAGGTGATGAAGAAACTTTTTATTTTTTTCGCGCTAATACTCCTTCTAAGCGCGTCCATTACTGCCTTTGCCGATGGGTCAGTAAAGGTGACGGCAAAGGTGGACGGCCTCAGTTGTCCCTTCTGCGCCTACGGGATAGAAAAGAAGATAAAGAAGATTGAAGGCGTAGAAGACATCCGTGTGGATATAAAGAGCGGCACGGTTACTGTCATCTATAAAGACAAAAAGTTCTTCACACGGGCGAGGCTTAATAAGGCCGTAAGAGACGCCGGCTTTACGCCACGTACGATTAAGGTTGAGAATACAGCAGAGTAGCCTTATCGGATTCCAAGTGTCAAGGACTTCGGGGATGAGGAAGGAGCGGAGATTATAAATATATCCTTATGAGGTTATCGCCATGAAAAGACTCCTTGAATTTGTACAGGTCTATCGTCATTACAGCCACGGTCTCTCCCTTTTCTTATTTGTCATGATGTGGGGTCTTACTTCAGGTCAGGCCTCTGGCGCGCCCATTACCTTTAATACGGCTCTGCCAGTGGCAAAGCATGATGGCATTGTTCGCCTTCAGACAAAATATATCCGGTCTACGGGAGACTCCACCACAAAAGACCGAGAGCTCTCCGTCCTTGCAGTGCCCCTTGTCCTTGTCTATGGAGTGACGGCGAAGATTACCTTATTCGGCATAATCCCCTATCTTGATAAGGAGTTGAAGCTCACGACGCCAAAGGGCAGGATGAGCAGAGGTGATACAGGGGCAGGCGACGTCACGTTCATAGGACGTTATACCATCTATCAGAGAGACAGTCCCGGGAAGACCATAAGGCTTGCGCCATTCGGTGAAATAAAGGCCCCCACGGGAGATGATAACGAGGCCGACGGCCTCGGCAGATTACCTCAGCCTCTTCAGCTCGGCTCAGGCTCATGGGATTATACGCTGGGCTCTATCTTCACATGGCAGACACTTAAGTGGCAGGTTGACGGGGCGGCCTCTTACCGGTTCAACACAAGGGCCAATGGGTTTCGCTTCGGCGATGAGGCGCGCTTTGATATATCTTACCAGTACAGACTCTTTCCAAGGCAACTCGGCAGCGGCCTGCCCGCTTTTGTCTACGCTGTGCTGGAAAGCAACCTCTTGTGGAAGGACAGGAACAAGACAGGCTCCACGGACGACATGAACTCAGGCGGCACAACGTGGTTTCTGAGCCCGGGCATTCAATACGTCACAAGGCTTATGGTTCTGGAGGCAGCCATTCAAGTACCTATTGTGCAGGACCTTAACGGCAGCGCCCTTGAGAACGATTATGTTGGGATATTGAGCGTGAGGATGAATTTTTAGAGCGCCACTTTAGAAGAATTTTTTAAGGGGAAAAACTGCCATGAAAAAAATATTTCTTTTTATATTTCTTTTTAGTCTCTTCTTTTTTTCTGTCCCAGCTTTTGCCGGGGGAGGGCAGACCTCGGTCACATTTATTAACGCATGGGGTGTAAAGGGGTCAGCTCCAGGTGAGTTCAACGAACCCTACGGCATTGCCGTGAACGGAGAAGGCGCTGTCTATGTGACGGACGCGAGGAACGCAAGGGTGGAAAAATTTACCGCTGACGGGGACTTCATCCTTGAATGGGGAGAAAAAGGCGAAGGCAGGGGGGAGTTTCAAAAACCCGTTGGCATTGCCCTTGACAAAGGCGGTTTTGTATATGTCTCTGACTATGACAATGACACTGTACAGAAGTTTGACGGGGCTGGCAGTTTTATACTGAGCTGGGGAAAAAACGGAGACCAAAAAGGAGAATTCGATGTGCCCAATGATATTGCCGTTGACGAGGATGGCTTTGTCTATGTGACGGATTTTTACAACCACAGGATACAGAAGTTCAAAAGCAACGGAACATTTGTGGCGGCCTGGGGCACCAGAGGAAAAATTCCGAACTGGCGCTCTGTCATAAGCGGCGTCATCTCCCCTGACATGGAGGGCGAGTTCTACTACCCTGCAAAGCTCTCGGCTGGCCCGGAAGGAAAAATCTATGTCTCGGACTCATACAACAACAGGGTGCAGGTCTTTACCGGCAAGGGCGGGTATCTGACGCAGTGGGGCGGCATGGGTTTCTGGTCCGGCAGGTTCCGCGTTGCCTCGGGCATAGCCGTAGGTAAAAAGGGCAGGGTTTTTGTCGCTGACTTTTACAACAACCGCGTTCAGGTATTTACAGGCAACGGTTCTTTTATCACCTCATTCGGTAAAGAGGGGATTGGTCAGGGTGAGTTTAACGGGCCGACAGGCGTTGCCCTCGGGCCGAAAGGGGACATAATCTACGTTGTTGACTGGGGCAACCACAGGGTAGAGAGTTTTCGTATATCGGATTAAGCCTTTTTGGATTTAAAAACCTGGATGTGCCTGCAAAAAAATATCGCAGCTCATGGAGTTCTTGCTGTAATTTTTTACCTTATCTCGCTTTAACGACAAGTTCACCCCGCATCCCTTTTTCAAGGTGGCCAGGGAGATTGCAGGCCATTTCGTATATCCCCGCCTTCCCGGGGCGCACCGTTATGGTCACGCTCTTGCCATGCGGGACGGCGGTTTCCACACCGAGACCCCGTAGCTTGAACTCATGGGCCCTCTTTCCCGTGTTTTTTACAATAATCCTCACAGTATCGCCTTCCACAATCCTTAATGTAGAGGGGATAAATTTGTACTCCGAGGCTTCCATATAGATAGTTTTGGAGGCTTCTTGCCGATTGGCCGCAACAGACATACCCACTTCTATGAAGAGGTCCGAGCCATAGGCAATGAAGAAACCAATCAATAAGCCAATCATTGCCGTCCTGTGCTGGCCCTGGAGTTTTCCGATATGAATCAACTCGCCGACGATGTAGAGGATGGAGCCCGCGGCAAGGCTCAGAAAAAGGAGCTCAAGGGCTGGCGATACATAGAAGGAGCCTATGACTGTGCCGAAAAAAGTTGGCGCCCCCCCGACAAATCCGGCCAGGGCCAGAAACTTCCAGTCAATTTTTTTGAGCCGCAGAGGCGCGGCTATGCCAAAGCCCTCTGTGGCGTTGTGCATGGCAAAGCCTGCAAGAAGCAGGATGGCGAGAGAAAAGGCCCCGGCGGAGTATTCCTGTCCGATGGCAAGGCCCTCGCTGAAGTTATGAAGACCAATGCCCGTGGCTATCATCATGGAGACGCGCTTTGACTTTACGGAGGGGTCGGAGTCCATGGCCGCGCCGATAAAATGCTCCTCAAAAAACGTCAACCCAAGAAGCCCCGTGGAAAGTCCGATAACGAGCAGGACGGCAAGGACAAAGGGTTCCGTCAGCCCCGCGCCGCTGAAGCCGGCCTTTGCGGATTCTTCGACCATCTCAAGGGACTTGAATGCTATCTCGATGAGAAGAAAGACGAGCACTCCAACGGATAGCGCGTTGAGGAAGGAGCGCATGCGCGGCTTTGTAGTAAGGGCCGCTATTGGAAGCCCAAGGTATATGGTAAAACCCGCCACGGCACCGAGCATGAGAAGGTGTGTAAAACTCATTGAATATTCCCTATTCTTAATGAATCAATGGACGATTCGTTTATAACTATTGCTCTCTTTAAAAATATCTCGGCCTCAACCCTCCCTCACAGCCTCTGCCTCATGAAGTGAGATTGAGAACCCCGGTCTTACAGCTCACCAACGTGTTCAAGGCATTCGTCAAGGAGGTTGGATATATGGGCGTCGGCAAGGGAATAATAGGCCAGTTTTCCCTCACGGCGGTATTTTACGAGCCTCATGCCACGGAGCAACCTCAGGTGGTTGGATATGGCCGTTCGCCCCACGCCGAGCATGGCCGCGAGATCGCAGACGCAGAACTCGCCCACTGAGAGTGCCTGCACCACCTTCATACGTGTTGGGTCGCCAAGTATCTTGAAGGTCTCTGCCATAAGGGAGACCGTCTCATCGGGGATCATCTTTGATGCGATATCTTCGACGGCCCTGGTGTTAACGTAAAGGACTTCACAGATTCCTTCATCTGATTTTGTCATTATTTTCCTCCTCAACAATTCATTATATGATGACTTGAATTATATATTAAATTGTAGTAAGATGCAATGAAAAGTTTTTTTGAACCCTGCACAGTTTATTTTTGATAAGGAAAACAGGTGGATTGCCATGGCTAAAGAGATAACACTATTCATAGAGGGTCTTGACTGCGAGGACGAGGCGAGGTTGATTCGCACTGCCTTTAAAGGTCTCAAGGGGCTTGACTCCTTTGAGATAAACACCGTTGCCGGCACGGTGAAGGCAGTATTTGATGAAAAGACCTTAAAAGAAGGCGACCTCGTGAGGGCCGTCTCTGGAACAGGCATGAAGGCCCGCACAAAGAGAAGAGAGACGGCTAAGGGCCCGTGGTGGAGGGAGCCCCGGATACTCACTCTATCGCTCTGCGGACTTATAATCCTCTCAACTTTAATCCTTGAGCATGTCTTCGGGCTCTATCACGGAAAGGCCACCTTGCTTTACGGAACGGCTACAATCGTTGGGGGATATTTCCCGGCGAAGATGGGGGTTGCGGCGCTTAAGACTCTGAGGCCCAACATAAGGACTCTCATGGTCGTCGGGGCAGTAGGGGCGGCGGCCCTTGGCCTATGGGAAGAGGCCGCTCTTCTTGTTCTCATATACTCCCTCGGCGACGTGCTTGAGGCCTATGCCTCTGACAGGGTAAGGCACGCTGTCAGGGCCTTGATGGATGTCGCTCCAAGCACGGCCCTTGTAATGAGAGAGGGAGTTGAGGTGGAATTGAAGGCCGAAGAGGTCAGGCCCGGCGATGTGGTCATAATCAAGCCCGGCGAGAAGATACCCCTTGACGGGGTTATATTGAAGGGCGCCACATCTGTGGATCAGTCGCCCATTACAGGCGAGTCCATGCCCGTATCAAAGGAGCCCGGCGATGAGGTGTTCGCGGGCTGCATCAATCAGCGCGGCACCATGGAGGTGAGGACGACAAAGCCCTTCAGCGATACGACGCTTGGGAGGGTAATTCATTACGTCGAGGAAGCCGAGACAAAAAAGTCCAGTTATCAGAGGTTTGGAGAGACCTTTGGTCTGTATTATACCCCCATCATGTTCGTCCTCGCCCTTGTTGTTATAATCGTGCCCACAATCTTCTACGGAAACTTCAGCAACTGGTTCTATCGTGGTCTTGTTGTCCTTGTCGTCTCCTGCTCATGCGGCATCGCACTTTCCATACCCGTGGCCGTTGTCGCGGCCGTGGCCAAGGCCGCAAGGCAGGGCGTGCTCATTAAAGGCGGCGCCTACCTTGAGGCCGCCTCGCGTATAAAGGCCGTTGCCTTTGATAAGACGGGCTCCATAACCATGGGCAGGCCGGCTGTTACTGATATTGTCTCTTTTGTGGATATTGATGAAGATTCCCTGCTCAGGTTATCAGCCTCCATTGAGAGCCGCTCGGAGCACGTCCTTGCCGATGCCATCTTAAATAAGGCGAAGGAAAAGAAACTCTCTCTCTTTGAGTTAAAGGACTTTGAGGCCGTGCCCGGCAAGGGGGCAAAGGCTGTAATTTTTGAGAAAAAATACTGTATAGGGAGCAGGGTCTTCTGTGAGAGTCTGGAGCGCAAGGACGAAGAGAAGATTAAAGGGCTGGAGGCAGAGGGCAAGACCGTTATAGTCCTGACAGGAGAACAGGGGCTTATGGGTGTCATTGCCGTAAGGGATGAGCTCCGGGCCGAGACCGCGGAGGCCGTGAGGCTGCTTAAAGAAGGCGATGTCGATCATATCATCATGCTTACCGGTGATAACGAAGAGGTGGCCAGGGCCGTCTCCAACGAGTCCGGCATCAAGAGTTTTATGGCCGGACTCATGCCTGAAGACAAGGTAAGGGCCGTAAAGGATTTGCAGGAGAAATATGGTATTGTGGCAATGGTGGGAGACGGCGTGAACGACGCCCCTGCCATGGTGGTCTCAGATGTTGGCATCGCCATGGGCGCGGCGGGTACGGATGTTGCCATAGAGACGGGAGACGTGGTGCTCATGTCCGATGATTTGCTCAAACTTCCCTTTGCCATAGAGCTCAGCAAGAGGACTGTAAGTATCATCAGGCAGAACATAGGCATCTCACTCGCTATCATCGCCTTTCTGGTGCCAATGGCCCTTCTGGGCTGGATAGGGCTTGTGCCGGGTCTGCTTGTAAACGAGATAGGCGGGGTGCTGGTTGTACTGAACGGACTTCGTCTGTTGCGGTAGGTATTGCATCGCCTGATGATTATGTGTGTCTTAATGAGTATCCGGTCATGAAAAAAATATAATATCATGGGGTTATTGCAGTAGATTACAAATATACCGCAGAGGGTAAAATAGGCGCTGTCCCTATTTAATCCC
>JBHHUW010000057.1:0-9726 GCA_046753945.1 Thermodesulfobacteriota bacterium | reverse complement strand
GTGGCAAAACAGCGAAATGGGCCCACAGACACCGTACATCTTACCTTCCGCAAGCAGTACACGCGCTTTGAGAACCAGGACCAGTCCCACGGGGATTATGAGTCCAGGGGAGAGTGGGTGGAGGAGTAGTCCTTCTTTTGTTTTTTTCCTGCCATTAATTTCAGACAAAGCCTTAACCCCTTTCTTTTTTTCTGTTAAGATAGCATCATAAGTCTTGTTTTGTCGTGGGGCGCAGTTCGATTTTTAAATGAATTGAGTTTATTCCCAGTTGGTTTTCTTTGTCCTACTTTCTTTTTTTTACAAGGTTTCGTGGGGCGCAGTTTGATTATTAAATGAATTGAGTTTTATCCCCAATTGGTTTTCTTTGTCTTACTTTCTTTTTTCCAAAAGAAAGTAAGGGAGGTGTTTTATTAGTGTCTTACGCTGATGTAGCCCTTTCTGTCTCAGTTGACAAGTCTTTTACCTACGCCGTGCCAGAGGCCCTTAAGGGTGAGGTGGAGCCTGGCAGGCGTGTGCTTGTGCCCTTTGGCAAGAGGGTCCTTACGGGTTATGTGATTGCCCTTGCTGAGACTCCCGCCGTGGACAAGGTAAGGGATATTATCGATGTTCTTGATGCTGCGCCTCTATTTGATGCAGGGGGGCTCAGGTTTCTTAAGTGGATGTCTTCTTATTATCTCGTGCCTCTGGGCCAGGTCCTTGGGCTTATACATCCGCCGGGCGCGGATATAAAGGGCAGGAGGGTTTTTACCTTAACACCTGAGGGCCGCGCTGGCGGAAGCTCGGAAAAGGGCCTTGCCGGGGAGATACTTGGCTTTCTCGGTGAATCTGGAAAGGAAGTTCCCCTTACGGTTCTCTTGAAGAGTTTTAAGGGTAGGGCTATTTACAGCGTCCTCTCGGTTCTTGCGGCAAAAGGCTTTATTCACGAAGGACTGAAATTAACGGGAGGCGGTAAAGGCAGGAGAGAAAGGTTAATCGCACCTGTAAGCTGTAGTGATGTTGGTGCGCCCGAGGCCCCCGGCCCATCAAGACCAGCTCAGAAGCGTCTCTATGAGTTTCTGGTTGAGAATGGCGAGACTCTTCTCGGGGAGCTAAATAAAACATTCAGTAATGCCGCGGCCACGGTAAGGAGGCTGGAAGAGAAGGGCCTTGTTACTGTAAGTGAGCAAAGGGTCTCGCCTGACCCCATGGGCAGGGTTACGGGCCGCGTGGCGCGCCATGATCCCAATAAAGAGCAGAAGGCCGCCATTAAGGCCCTAATCAAGGTCCTGGGAAAAAAAGTCTTCTCGCCTTTTCTCCTCTACGGCGTTACAGGGAGCGGAAAAACCCTTGTCTATCTTGAGGTCCTTGAGGAGGTTATCCGCAGAGGCGGCAGGGCCCTTCTACTTGTGCCGGAAATCGGCCTTACCTCATGGGCAGCCGAGTACCTGAAAGACAGGTTCGGCGGCCTTGTGGCCATATATCACTCCGGCCTCACCTCTGCCGAGAGGTGCGGCCAGTGGAGGCGCATCCAGAGCAACGAGGCCCGTTTAATCGTGGGGGCGCGGTCTTCCCTCTTCGCGCCCATTACGGATCTATCCATCATAATCGTGGATGAGGAGCACGACCCCTCGTACAAGCAGGAGGACGGTGTGAGGTATAACGGCAGGGACGCCGCCCTCATGCTTGGAAAGTTCCTGAAAATTCCAGTTGTCCTGGGTTCCGCCACCCCTCAGGTGGAGTCATTTTATAATTCTTCCGCTGGGCGTTTCACCATGCTTCGCCTTGAGAAAAGGGTAGAGGACAGGCCTCTGCCTGATGTTGAGATAGTGGATATGAAGGGCAATAAAGGCCGGATAATCTCTGAGAGGCTCAAGGACCTCTTAGATGAGACTTTTAGGGGCGGCCATCAGGCCCTGCTCTTTCTTAACAGGCGGGGGTTTTCCGGGTGCCTTATCTGCAGAGACTGCGGTTACAGCTTTACCTGCGAAAACTGCAGCGTTACGCTTACCTTTCATAAGGGCCGAAAGAGGCTGCGTTGTCACTACTGCGGCTACTCTACTGCAGTTGCTGATGCCTGTCCGCTCTGTAATGGAATCAACCTTCGAGACCCGGGCATGGGCACGGAGAAGGTAGAGGAAGAGGTGCAGAGGCTCTTTCCCGAGAAAAAAATCCTTCGCATGGACAGCGATACCACGCGGAAAAAAGGGGCCCTAAAGGCCATGATGGGCGCCATGGAGAGGGGGGAGGCAGATGTGCTCATCGGCACGCAGATGGTCTCAAAGGGGCATCATTACCCGGGTATTACCCTTGTGGGCATAATTTCCGGCGATACGTCCCTTAATATACCGGATTTTCGCTCGCCTGAGCGCACCTTTCAGCTCGTAACTCAGGCCGCGGGGCGGGGCGGGCGCGGAGAGGCCCCGGGAAGGGTAGTCATACAGACCCTGAACTCCTCTCATTACGCCCTCAAGAGGGCGGCATGCCACGACTATGATGGTTTTTATGCCGAGGAGATAGAGGTTCGCAGAGAGCTCTCTTACCCGCCCTTCTCAAGGCTCGCCCTCATAAGGATTGAAGGCCCTGCTGAGAGGGCCGTGCTAAAGGCCTCCTCAACCCTGCAGGGTGTGGCCGAGAGCTTACTTCCAGCCTATGGAAAGGATATCACCTGTCTTGGTCCTGCCCCGGCCCTTGTGGCCAGGGTAAAGGGTGAGTACAGGTTCCATATGCTTCTTAAGGGCGCTCGGCCAGGCCGGCTTCATGACTTTGTAGCTGAGCTAACCCGGGGTTACGGAGAAAAATTCGCCTCCTCCTCAACTCGCCTTGTCGTTGAGATGGACCCTGTGAATATTTTATGAGATTGCTTAAAAAATAGGCAGTGATGTCTCTGATTGATACTTTTTTGGGCATTCGTCATCTTTCCGGAGTAAAAAATCCTTGTAAATCAAGGCAATCACAAGAGGCACGATAATTGCAGTTTTATATGCAGAATAACTTAAAAGAGTTGTAATTATTTGCGCCCTGGTGTAAATTAGACTCTCACGCTGAAAATTTAACTGAGACTCAAGGAGGTCTTCTGTTATGAAAAAGATAGAGGCTATTATAAAACCCTTTAAGCTTGATGAGGTGAAGGAGGCCCTTAATGATATAGGGATACAGGGACTGACTGTCTCCGAGGTAAAGGGCTTTGGACGGCAGAAGGGGCATACGGAGCTTTACAGGGGCACGGAATATGTCGTTGATTTTCTTCCAAAAATAAAGATGGAGATAGTAGTAAGTGATGATATGGCCGCAAAGGTGGTGGAGACTATTACAGGGGCGGCCAAGACAGACAGGATAGGGGACGGCAAGATATTTGTCCTTCCCGTGGAAGAGGTTGTAAGGATAAGGACAGGCGAGTCTGGTCCCGAGGCGCTCTAAGGCCCTGCGGCCATCTGTACGTGATTGATTGAGCTTAATATAAAAAAATAATAAATCAGTTGAAGGAGGAAGGCATGACACCCAAGGAGGCAGTGGCCTACGCAAGGGAAAAAGGCTCAAAAATGGTTGATCTTAAGTTTACCGATTTTCTCGGGACATGGCATCATTTCACAGTTCCCGTTAGCGAGCTCTCAGAGGATTTATTTGAAGACGGACTTGGCTTTGACGGTTCCAGCATAAGGGGCTGGAAGGCCATACACGCCTCGGATATGCTCGTTATCCCGGATCCTGCTACGGCCATAATGGACCCCTTTAATGAGGCTCCTACTATGAGCCTCATATGCAATGTTGTTGACCCTATTACAAGAGAGAGCTACACGCGCGACCCGAGGAAC
This sequence comes from Thermodesulfobacteriota bacterium, assembly GCA_046753945.1. GTDB lineage: Bacteria > Desulfobacterota > GWC2-55-46 > GWC2-55-46 > JADFVP01 > JAJRZX01. Next base: position 5,935 of record JBHHUW010000057.1, on the reverse strand, counting down.
ATCGCCGCCAAGGCCGAGGCATATCTGCAATCAACCGGCATCGGTGATACAGCCTTTATAGGGCCTGAGCCGGAGTTTTTTATATTTGACGATATCAGGTACGGCGAGGGGGCTGACAGGAGTTTTTATGCCATTGATTCCGTAGAGGGTATCTGGAACTCGGAGAGAGAAGAGTGCCCTAACCTTGGCCACAAACCCAGGCACAAGGGAGGATATTTTCCCGTGCCGCCTACGGATAACTTTCAGGATCTACGCACAGAGATGTGTCTTGTAATGGAGCAGGTGGGCATAACCATAGAGTGCCAGCACCACGAGGTGGCAACGGCAGGCCAGGCCGAGATAGACATGAGGTTCGCACCGCTCTTGAAGATGGCCGACCAGCTCATGTGGTATAAATATGTGGTAAAGAACGTGGCAAAGCGCTGGGGCAAGACCGTGACCTTCATGCCAAAACCGGTATTTGGCGATAACGGAACAGGTATGCATACTCATATGTCAATCTGGAAGGACGGGAAACCCCTCTTTGCAGGCGCTGGTTATGGCGGCATGAGCGAGACGGCCATGAACTTTATCGGCGGCATCTTAAAGCACGCAAAGGCCCTTAACGCCTTCTGCAACCCAACGACAAACTCTTATAAGAGGCTTGTGCCGGGTTTTGAGGCGCCTATAAATCTTGCCTACTCGGGCAGTAACCGCTCGGCCTCTCTGAGGATACCCATGTACTCGGCCTCACCCAAGGCAAAGAGGATAGAGGTACGTTTCCCCGACCCCTCATGTAACGGATATATGGCCTTTGCTGCCTTGCTCATGGCAGGCCTTGACGGAATACAGAACAAGATTGACCCCGGCGAGCCGCTCGATAAGGACATATACGGCCTCACTCCCGAGGAATTAAAAGGTGTCCCCGAGGCGGCGGGTTCCCTTGATGATGCCCTTGACGCCCTTGCAGAAGACAGTGAGTTTCTCCTGAAGGGTGATGTCTTTACCCAGGACGTTATTGATATGTGGATAGCTTACAAGAAGGAAAATGAGGTCACTGAGGTAAAGCTTCGGCCTACGCCTCAGGAATTTTTCCTGTACTACGACTGTTAACCGGGCCTGTAAAGGGGAGGTGGGGTAGGTACTGCGCGACAGACCTTCTCTGAGTGGGGCGTGTACAAGGGGTATGTATTTGTGTGATGGATAACTACTGTGGGGGCGGTCCATATGGGGCCGCCCCCACTTTTTTTGCCTGGAGATTGCCGCTCCCATACCCTTATTTAAGATGGCATGTTTTTTCCTTCGAGACAGGGATGGTTTCTGTGTTAAACTTTTATATGAGGAGTTTTAGTTTGCCGGAGGTTTCGTGGACTGCCCCGGCCTTGTGCCGTCTTGATGGGGTCTAAAGTTATGAGAACGAGATTGGTTAATTCAGCTATGGCGGTTTTTAAATCCATAAGGCTACCTCATCTCTTTTTTATTGTGACGGTTTTTTCTGCCTGCCTTGCCGGCAGTCCTCTGCTCTACGCGAGTTTTGATAAAGGCAAGGAATTCAAGACTCCCCGCAGGGTCACTACCCAGCCGCTCTCAAGAGGAAAATTTCTTGTGGCCCGCGGCAACATGAAGGACCCGCATTTTCATAAGACCGTTATCTATCTTGTTGATTACAACCCGCTGGGGGCCATAGGGATTGTCATAAACAGGCTCTCCAGGGTGACTCTCTCCGAGGCGCTTCCGGAACTGGAATGGCTTAAGGGCAATGAAATGCCGCTATCATGGGGAGGCCCTGTGGAGGAGACCAAGCTGACGATCTTAACCCTTACAAAGACACCCCTTTTTGGTACAGAGCATGTGAGCGGTGATATTTACGCAGGATGGGACATTATGATGTTCAAGGAATTATTAAAAAGCAAAGGCATGGATATTAAGGCGGTGCGGGCCTTTAGCGGTTATGCCGGATGGGCCCCCGGTCAGCTTGACCTTGAAGTGGCCCGCGGATGGTGGCGTGTACTGGAGGCCTCTGAGGCTGATATTTTTCGAGAGACGGATAACCTCTGGTTCAAACTCACGGGACGGCCTTAAGGCCGTCTTTTTTTTTAGGCGCGAGAAAAAAGTAAAGTTATTTACATCTTCTCCGAAAATAATTCAGGATGGTCTTGATGAAAAAGGAGGATGTTATTATGTCAGAACAAGGCTTCAGTTTTTGCGATAACGTTGACCGAATGGCGGATAAGGCCATGGATGTGCTTGGTCTTGAGAAGGGGCTTGCCTCTGCCATTAAGGGCTGCAACGCTGTTCTTGAGCTGCGTTTCCCCGTTGAGATAAGAGGCAGGATAGAGGTATTTACAGGCTGGAGGGCCCTGCACAGCATACACAGGCTGCCCTCCAAGGGCGGCATTCGATACGCTACCACGGTAAACCTTGACGAGGTAAAGGCCCTTGCCGCGCTCATGTCCTACAAGTGCGCCATAGTAGACGTGCCCTTTGGCGGTTCCAAGGGAGGCGTATTCATAGACCCCTCAAAGTACACAAGAGACGAGATGAGGATGATTACGCGGCGCTATGCCCGCGAGTTGGCCACACGGGGCTTTCTCAGCCCTTCTACAAACGTGCCGGCCCCTGACATGGGCACCGGACAGAGGGAGATGGCGTGGATACTCGATACCTATAAGCACCTGCATCCCGATGATATAAATTACGTTGCCTGCGTAACAGGTAAACCCGTGCATCTTGGAGGCGTGAGGGGCAGGCTTGAGGCTACGGGCCGCGGTGTGCAGTATGTGCTTCGTGATTTTTTCCGCCACAGCGATGATGTGGCCAAGGCCGGTCTGAGCAACGGACTCGGTGGTAAGCGCGTGGTGCTCCAGGGGCTTGGCAACGTGGGGTATCATGCCGGAAAGTTTGTCTCCGAGGATGACGGCGCCCTTATTACCGCAATAATAGAGCGTGACGGCGCCATTTGGAATGAAGAAGGCATATCAGTAGAGAAGGCAAAAGAGTATTTATTGGAGAAGGGTGGTCTGAAGGGTTTTCCCGAGGCCGCCTTTATTGAGGACGGCCCGTCTGTCCTGGAGATGGACTGCGATATCCTTATACCGGCAGCCCTTGAGGGGGTAATACACAGGGATAACGCCGCCAGGATAAAAGCAAGGGTTATAGCAGAGGCCGCTAACGGTCCCACTACCTTTGAGGCCGATGAGATACTTAACAATAGAGGTGTCTTTATACTGCCCGATGCCTATGTTAATGCCGGAGGTGTCGTTGTATCATACTTTGAGTGGGTGAGAAACCTCTCTCATATGCGTTTCGGCCGTATGGAAAGGAGGTTTGAAGAGAGCAAGGGAAGGGAGATTGTCGAGGCCATTCAGGGGGCAACAGGTAAGGAACTTAAGAGTGGCGTGCTTGAGGCCCTCACCAGCGGCCCTGATGAGCTGGCCCTTGTAAGGTCCGGCCTTGATGATACCATGCGCGGGGCCTACGAGCAGATAAGAGAGATGAAGATAAAGAAAGGCCTTAAGGATTTTCGTACCGCCGCCTTTGTAATAGCCATAGAAAAGATAGCCAAGTCTTATCTCGACGTGGGCGTCCTGTAAGGGCCCCGCGCTTATCCCATCCTTTCTTCTATGAGGGCCCTAATCCTCTCTTCTAAAGAGCGGCTCATAAAAAGGCGGGGGCTAAAGGCATTACCCTTTCTGTAGCCTATATCCACAATGGCTTTTTCGCTTTCTCCGTTACCTTCACCCTCGCCCTTTCTCTCAATTACCTGAAGGCAGAGTAAACCCCTTGAAAAGAGCCTTGAGCGTGATATGGACCAATCAATACGAGGCCCCGTACCAGTCCTGTTATCAGTCATGCTGTAAAGGCGAAGCTTTGTGGCCATTAGCCAGACCCTCTTTCCCACGCTATCAAAGAGTATAAAACCACGGGCATTGGCAATGTCTTCTGAGGGGTCGAAGTTATTGGACTCTGCAATGCCTGCGGCTATTGAACTCTCAGGCAGAAAGTCTCTCCGTGGTCTCCTGGAGATGTTTATCATTGGCAGCGTGCCTCTTGCTCCTCATTCATTATCTCAAGATTCGCGGCTCTGCTCCTTTTTTGCCGTGACTCCTGAAATAAGCTCGTCTACAGCCCTTCTCACAAAGCCGTACTCATAGTAGTCATCATCTATTACGGAGCCGTTATAGATAATAATATCAAGGTCCATAGTCCTTGGCGCGAATCTGTCAGGCCCCCGTAGCCTGCCGAGCCTCTTCTCTACTCCCATGAGAAAGGTTTTGAGGTCCTCCCGGCCCAGTGGTGTCTCAATTAGAAAGGCGCCGTTAAGGAAATCTCCGCCCTCTGCAGGCCGCACCGGAGCTGTCCACGTAAAGGTTGATACCTTGATAAGGTCCTGCTCTTCCCTCATGATATCTTCTGCCGCCTTGATGTTTTTTTCCGGCGAGATGTTGGAGCCAACGCTTATGACCACACGGTTCATCGAGCTGCCGAGACCTCTACGGAGACGGAGCGCGAAAAGCGCAGGGCATGTGGTTTATCCACCTCTACGCTGGCGCTCCTTACACCGGGGGCCTTCATCACCATACTTAGTATAAAGCCGGCGAGGCGCTCTATGAGAAAAAAATTGCTCTTCTCAACGCCTTCTATTATGTTTTTTGTTATCTCCCGGTAATCCGTAGTGTCGTTGATATCATCATTGGCAATGGCCTTATCAGACTCACACTCCATGACTACGTTGATTGTGATATCCTGCTTTTTTTCTCTCTCCCAGGCATTGCAGCCTATGATGGCCCTAAGGCGTAGGTCCTTAATCCTTATAATCATCTGAGATGTTCTCCTCCGTCAACAAAAAGTATCTGACCTGTTATAAAATCATTATTAATGAGATACTCAAGGGCTCTTGTTACATCCTCCACGCGTCCCTGTCTCTTAAGGGGCACCCTTTTTCTCGCGGCCTCTTTCATGTACTCCTGGCCCTGGCCCGGCGGGGGCAGTATCAGGCCCGGCGCTATGCCGTTTACCCTTATCCTGGGGGCGAATTCCAGCGCAGTCATGGTGGTAAGAGATAAAAGCCCTTTTTTTGATATGAGATATGCGGCGTAGGCCGTGCGGTTAGAGAGGGCATTGGCATCGATTATGTTTATAATCTGACCTTCTCCGGTTAAACGCGCAAAGTCCCTTGAGAGCCGGTAGGGCGTCTTGAGGTTGAGCTCTATATGTGCATCAAGCAGCTCGTCGGTAGTCTCCATGGCAGGGGCCCTCTCGAATAGAGAGGCGTTATTAATGAGTAGTTCAAGGCACGGCAGATGCTGTTGTGCATCTGACACCAGCTCCGAGGCGGCCTCACTATCGCCCAAGTTGCTTCTTATGGGCAGGCACTTCACGCCTTTTGAGCGTATCTCTTCCACAACGGCCTCGGGGTCGGATCTGTAATAATGCAGGGCAATATCATATCCCATAGAGGCGAGTTCAAGGCTCATTGCCTTTCCCAGCCTTCTTGCCCCGCCGGTGATAAGGGCTGCCTTCCTGCCCTCGCCGCCGGGCCCTCTCTTCTTATCTCTCATCTACCCTTATCCCACTTAGTATGCCTGGCGCTATGCATTATGATGCACTCTTACTTACTCGCTTTCTGGAGACCCTGCCTCTCATGTAAAGACCATTCCCGTAATATTAATATGTCTGCAGTCTTTTGCAAAGGGGATTTTTGGGCTGAGATGATATTTCCCTCTCTAATGCGCGGCCTCTCATGGGGTCGGGATTTTGTTCTTTCGCTTGATAGCAGCACTATTCTAATCTTTTTTTAATATAATCTGCTATATCATTAATATTAACCCTTGGTGGCATATGCTTTTATATTGATTTTCCTATCAATATATGTGAAAAGAGAAACCTATGATATTGAGAGATGAAGAAGGACGTATAATTATTAAGGTCTGGGACTGGGAGACACGGGTCCTTC
>JBHHUW010000056.1:0-10118 GCA_046753945.1 Thermodesulfobacteriota bacterium | reverse complement strand
AGGGGGTCGTGATAGAAGAAGAGAAACCAGCCCTCAGCCGCGGCCTTCTCGATTAGCTCTTTTTTGACTTTCAGTGTCACAAGAGGAAATAGATCGTAGGCGGCGATATAGGGATAGTTAATGTGGGCGGCAGTGGGGATTATATCGCTTAGAAAAAGGGCTGTCCTGCCGCCTCCCTCTATTCTTACGAGCTGGATGTCACGATTGTGCCCTGATGTCCTGAAGACCGTTACACCTCTGGCAACCTCGGTATCGCCCTCGCCGCTATCGACGAGTTCAAAGAGGCCGGCGTCTTTTATCGGTAAAAAATCCCCTGGACGGTAACTCGCCCGTGTTCTCTCTCCGGGCTCCATGGCGCATCGGAGCTCACCCTGCCGCACAATATATTTTGCTCCGGGAAAGGCCGGGGTCAACGCGCCTGAAGGGTCTGCCCGGCAGTTGCCTCCGGCGTGGTCAAAGTGGAGGTGCGTATTTATGACAATATCCACATCTTCGGCGGTGAGCCCCAGGGCGGCAAGGGATTTTTGCAGCCCCCCCTCTCTCTTGATGGAGTATATCTTACGGGATTTTTCGTCCCACCTATCTCCCATGCCCGTCTCTATGAGTATATTCTTTGCCCCGTCCTCCCCGGTCTGAATGAGCATGGGGTTTATTCCAAGGAGTATCCTGTTTTTTTCATCAGGCGGGTTGCCACGCTCCCAGAGCACCCGCGGCACCACGCCGAACATGGCCCCGCCGTCAAGGCGTACTCTGCCGTCAGAGAGGGAGAAGACCTTTATGCCACCGAGATCAAGGCATGGGGGTAGAGGAGACTCATTCATCTTCTTCATCGGGCATGTAGATGGAGATGAGCCCCATTAGCTCCCCTTCTTTAAACCCAGAGGACTTATCTGCGGGGTAGCGCTTTACAATAAAGGCGGGCCTCTTTTCACGGGGCCCGTGACACACAAGGCAGGATTTTGCGGCAAAGACGGGTTTTATAAGCCGGCTGTAGGCCCGGTCCTGCACCATGGTGACGGTCCAGAATTTCCTGAAATCCCTGGCCGCCTTGAACTTGGCCAAGAGCCGGGCCTCAAAAGGAGTGGCGGCGTTTTGCGGGTTTCTGGCCTTAATGGCCGAGAAGGTAATGATATAACCCTCTTTTTTCTGGAGCTCCACTATCCGGCCGTAGACCTTTCCGTATGTTTTTAGAAAGTCCTGCTCTGTTATGGCGGTCTCGGAGCCGGCCAGGATTTCCGAGACGGCCTCTCTGGTACTTATAAGCTCGTCAGCGTACTGCTCGGCCTTTGCCTTGTCTTCCGCGTAAGTTCCGGCCTCAGCCGGGACCACGTGGAAGGCCAGGGCAATTAAAAGGAGAAGGGCCGCTCTTATAATATTTTTCATAGGCTTCAGCTCCGTGAGTTTTTTAATGTAATGGCGGGCTCTCAGGTAGCGAGGCTGCCATGTCTGGCCCTTTGGCCCCGCCTGGCCTTCTACCAGCCCCCCCTCTACCCCCATCCCGGCCATTAGAGAGTAAGGCGGGAGATATCGGCTATCTGGAAGTAGAGCTCCCTTACAGAGCTTAAGAGCAGCAGGCGGTTGGTCTTTATGCTCTCGTTTTCTACCATTACCATGACATCATCAAAGAAGCGGTCTATATCAGTCTTAATTGAGGCAAGGGCCTCAAAAAGTCCCTTGTAATCACCGTTCCGGGCAAGCTCTTCTAAGAGAGGGGCCAGTCCCCGGGCCGCTGTAAAGAGAGCGGACTCCGCCTCATCACTAAATATGGCCTCATCAGGGGTACTGCCATCGGCCTTAAAACCCTTGAGTATATTTGAGACCCTCTTGAAGGAGAGGACAAGGTCCGCGCAGGACTCATGGTCCTTAAAGCTCTCAAGGGCCTTTATCCGCGCCACGGCATCACTTATATTGTACCACCTTGTGGCCAGCACCGCGTCTATTGAATCAAAGGCAATACCTTCGCCGCGCAGCTGCGCCTTCAGCCTCTCGCCGAAAAACTCCAGTATGGATGTCTTTACGGCTGCTCTCTCCTCTTCTGCGCATATCTTAGGGCCAAGTACAGCAACTGCCTGCTCCGCCGCCTCATCAAGGGGCAGGTCAAGCTCTGACTCAAGGAGCATCTTGATAATTCCAATGGCCTGGCGCCTGAGGGCATAGGGGTCTATGGCGCCTGTTGGGACCTTGCCTATGGCAAAGAAACCGGCAATGGTATCGAGTTTATCGGCCATGCTTATAATAAGGCCTGCTTTGCTTTTTGGCAGGGCTCCGCCTGCTGCCGTAGGCCTGTAGTGTTCGCTGATGGCCGCGGCCACCTCAGGGGCCTCGCCGGCTTCACGGGCGTAGATGCCGCCCATAACACCCTGAAGGTCTGGGAACTCACCTACAACGCCTGAGAGGAGGTCGGCCTTTGAGAGCATGGCCGCCCGGCCTATTACGAGCCTCATGTAGGGCCCCTCGCCTATTTCACCGGCTTTATGGCGTGCCGGGTTGTTCTCTTCAAGCAAAAAGGCCTCCGAGTCTTCCTTGCCCCTGGATTCGTCTATAAACCCGGCCCTCTCTGCGAGATAAAGTCCAAGGCGTGTAAAGCGCAGCACTTTTTCATATGATGTGCCGAGGCGGGCCTGAAAGACAACGTCCTTAAGGCCCTCTGTGAGCTCACAAAGGGGTCTGGCCTTGTCTTTATCAAAGTAGAATTTTGCGTCATTTAGCCTTGCTCTTAGAACACGTTCGTTACCCTTTATTATTTTGTCCATATCCGGGGCAGGTGTGTTTGCCACGGTTATAAAGTACGGCATGAGGCTGCCCGCATCATCGAGAATTGAAAAATACCTCTGGTGGGAGCGCATGGCGTTGATTATGACCTGGCGGGGCAGCACAAGAAACCCCTCGTCAAAACCTCCGCGAATCACTACGGGATACTCTACAAGAAAGGCCACCTCTTCTGTAAGGGCCTCATCACCAAGGACCACTCCCCCTACCTCGCCTGCCTTCTCAGCAAGGCCCTCTTTTATAATGGCCTTTCTTTTCTCCTGGTCCACGATGACGTCTCTGGCGAGGAGGGCCTTGAAAAAGGACTCAGGCCCCTTTACCTCTACAGGCTCGGCCTTGCCTGTAAACCTGTGGCCCAGAGTGCAGGTAGTGCTCTTTACATGGCCATAGGTCACATCAACACGTTTTTCGTCAAAGAGGGCCAGTATGCGGCTAACAGGCCTTGCAAAGCTCACCGGGCTTGCGCCCCACTTCATGCTCTTTGGGAAGACCTCGGTTGCCATGGTCTTTTCCAGTATCTTTGATAAGATGGGCGCTGCTTTCCCGCCCTTTACCTTTTTGTTGGCCGCCACAACAACGCCTTTTTTTGTCTCTATCCGTATAATATCGCCTATATCCACGCCCTGGGCCCGGGCAAAACCCAGCAAAGTCTTTGTGGGCTCACCTTTGTCGTTAAAAGCTGCCTCCACCCGGGGGCCTTTTACGGTAAAAGTATGGTCTGATTGGCCAAGAGGCAGGCCGTGGACAATGAAGACAAGCCTTCGCGGCGTGCCGTAGGACTTTATCTCCTCAAAGGCAAGCCTCTGGGCATTAAGGTTACGGGTTAATACCTCTTCATACCGCCTTAGCGCCGGCAGAATATATCCGGCAGGCAGTTCCTCGGTGCCTATCTCGAAGAGCAGGTCAGCCTTTGCTTCTATGGTCATATTCATTCACTCCCGCAGTTTTAATATCAACATCTCAATCTATCAGAAATACATTTATTTTCAATATCTTTATACGATTCCCCTGCCTCTGGTTTTATGAGTTGACGCCCTGTAAAGGCATTTGATATTATTAATTGTTAAGTAATCATAGGTAAAGACTAAAATAATGATAAACGCTTACATATTGAGGCTCCTTCTCTTCGCCCCCCCTGTCTTATTCGCGTTGACGCTCCATGAGTGCTCACACGCCTGGGTGGCCATGAGGATGGGAGACCCTACGGCAAAGTCCATGGGAAGGGTTACGCTTAACCCCTTAAAGCACCTCGACCCCATTGGCACCATTGCCCTCTTTGTCTCAGGCATCTTTGGCTGGGCAAAACCCGTGCCCGTAAACCCGGCAAATTTCAGGGACCCGGCAAAGGGCATGCTCTGGGTATCGCTGGCCGGGCCGCTCTCAAATGTCTTTCTTGCCGCTGTCTTTGCCATTTCACTCAGGCTAATGGATTTTATTACCATACCTTTTGTCTCCACAACGCCTTATATATACGGGCCCATACTTATAATGATGAAGATAAGCATACTCATAAACATCAGCCTTGCCGTATTTAATATGATTCCCATACCGCCCCTTGACGGCAACAAGGTCCTTATGAGCCTGCTGCCTTACAACAGGGCCCTAAGCCTCTCAAGATTAGAGCCTTACGGCTTTATGATACTCATGGTCCTCCTTGTTACTGGCATAGTGCCGAAATTTCTCTCCCCTGTGGTCTACTTCACGGCAGGGTTTCTTACCGGCGGGAGTTTCTGATGACAGAGAAGCGCGTACTTAGCGGAATGCGCCCCACGGGCAAGCTGCATCTCGGGCACTATCACGGGGTTCTGAAAAACTGGCTGAAGCTGCAGAGTGAGTACCAGTGTTTCTTCTTTGTAGCCGACTGGCACGCCCTTACCACGGATTATGACGATACAGGGGACCTCGGCGGCAATATAGGCGAGATGGTCCTTGACTGGCTCTCCGTGGGCATAGACCCGGCCCGGGCCACTATCTTTACTCAGTCGGAGATAAAGGAGCACGCCGAGCTTTTTGTGCTGCTATCCATGATTACGCCTCTATCGTGGCTTGAGAGAAACCCCACGTATAAAGAACAGCTGCAGGAGATAGAGGGTAAGGATATCCGCACTTTCGGATTCCTGGGCTACCCGGTGCTTCAGACCGCTGATATCATCATGTACAGGGCCCGTCTTGTGCCCGTGGGCATAGACCAGGCCCCCCATCTTGAGCTCTCACGAGAGATAACGCGCAGGTTCAACCACCTCTACGGCCATGTCTTTCCCGAACCCGATACGCTCCTTACGGAGGTGCCAAAGGTGCTTGGCACTGACGGGCGAAAGATGAGCAAGAGTTACGAGAACGCCGTCTACCTCTCTGACCCGCCTGAGGTCATGGAGAAAAAACTCCTTCAGATGGTCACTGATACGGCAAGGAAGAGAAAGACAGACCCAGGCAACCCCGAGCTATGCCCCTTTTACGAGACATACCACGCCCTGTACCCTGATAAAGAGAGAAAAAAATGGGTGGAGGAAGGATGCAAGGGCGCAACCATTGGCTGCATAGAGTGTAAGAAGAGCGTAATCCCCGAGGTCATCGAGGAGATGCGCCCCATTCAGGAGAGAAGGAGTGAACTGGCAGGCGACCCCCTCCATGTAGACCGCGTCCTTACCGAGGGCAGGTCCAGGGCGGCCCATGAGGCGGCCCTTGTCATGGAGGAGGTACGCTCGGCCATGGGCCTTAATCTGGGCGGAAAAGCCCTTTCCAAGAGATGAACTACAAGATAAAACTTGATATATTCGAGGGCCCCCTCGATCTGCTGCTTCACCTTATTAAAAAAAATGAGGTGGATATATACGATATACCCATCTCCGTAATAACGGCGCAGTACCTTGAGTACATTGACCTCTTAAAAGAGATGAACCTCAACCTCGCCGGGGAATTTCTCCTCATGGCGGCCACCCTTGTTCATATTAAGTCCAGGATGCTCCTGCCTGTTCCAGAGCTTGTTGGCGAGGAGGACGATGGTGAGGACCCCAGAGAGGAGCTCATACAGAGGCTCCTTGAGTACCAGAGATATAAAGAGGCATCAGAAGAGCTTGCCGGGAGGACGAGGCTTGGCCGGGACATCTTCCTGCGTGGCCATGCGCCTGAGCATGGCGAGATTCTCTCTGAAGAGAGACCCCTTGATGTCTCCATATTCGCCCTCGTAGAGTCACTGCAGGAGATACTCAAGAAGGCCTCCGCTGAATCCGTGCTGGAGTTTGCCGCCGACAGATTCTCTGTTGCCGATAAGATAAATCATATACTTGATACCCTGGGCCACGGGGAGTCAGTAACCTTTACAGGACTCTTTCCTCCTAAGGCATCGCGCGGTGAGATAATAGCAACCTTTCTCGCTGTCCTGGAGCTGGCAAAGCTCGTGCTAATCAAGATACATCAGACAGATGACGGCATTATAAGGGTTTATGCCCATGAGCCGCAAGAGCCCGGCGTCGATGGGCCGAGAACGGACATGATGGAGGGGTGATGGCAGAGGATAATACAGGATTAAGAGCCTATGAGCCGCAAGAGGCCGAAGGTATTTTGCCGACTACTGGCATGATGGAGGGATGATGGCAGAGGATAATGTTGGCTTAAAAGCCCTTATTGAGTCCCTTATTTTTGCTTCCGCCGGTCTTGTTACGCTAAACGACCTCTGCCGCGTGTTGCCCGATGAGGAGCGCGATGCAGTGCGCGGGGCACTTAATGAGCTTGTAGAAGATTATGCTTCTAAAGAGGGCGGTTTTCTTATCGAGAAGGTTGCCGGAGGTTATGAGTTTCGGACAAGACCGGAGTTTGCGCCGTGGATAAAGACACTTCTCGGCGCCTCGCCGAGGCGGCTCAGCCGCGCGGCCCTGGAGACCCTGGCCATTGTGGCCTACCGTCAGCCCGCTACAAGGGGCGAGGTAGAGGCCATACGGGGGGTGGATTCAGGGGGGGTGCTAAGCACCCTCATGGTGAGAAGGCTCATTAAGATATCAGGGAGGAAGAACACCCCGGGCCGGCCCGTGGTGTACACAACGACCAAGGAATTTTTAGAGGTCTTTGACCTTAAAGACCTCTCGTCTCTACCGAACCTTAAGGAAATTGAGGCGCCCGAGGAGGCCGAAGAGTTTGTGCGGGGACTGGAAGAGATAGATAAAGAGAGCGGTAGACCTGCCGGGCAAGGCGCAGAGCCGCCGGACCTTGATAATATAGAGGCCGGCGAGGAGAAGATAGAAGATGGGCCAGAGGAAGAAGAAGGACACGGACCTGCGGGAGAAGGTTCAGAAGACTATAGCAGCGGCGGGCATAACCTCACGTCGCAAAGCCGAGATACTCATTCAGGAGGGCAGGGTAACGATAAACGGGCTGGCGGCGAAGACGGGGGCCAGGGTTGACCCCTATACTGATACAATTGAGGTGGACGGCAGGCTTGTTCCCCCGCCCTCTATCCGAAAGACCTGCTATCTGCTTAATAAACCAAAGGGTGTTATAAGCTCCCTGCACGACCCCGAGGGGCGCCTCCTTGTGACGGATTTTATAGGGGCCAAGAAGAGGGTCTTTCCAGTAGGCCGCCTTGACTTTGATGCCGAGGGGGTTCTGCTCCTTACAGACGATGGGGACCTTGCCAACAGGCTCATTCATCCCAGATATTCAGTAGCCAAAAAATATCTCGTAAAGGTAAGGAACGTGCCTGAGGAAAAGACCCTTGAGCGCCTTCGCAGTGGTGTGCATATAGAGGGAGGCAGGACAAGGCCGGCGAGGGTGAAGTTCATCAGAAAGACCGAGGCCAATGCCTGGCTTGAGATAACCGTCCGCGAGGGCAGGAACAGGCTCATCAAAAACATGTGCATGGCCGTTGGCCACCCCGTTACCAAGCTCAAGCGCTTGGAGTTCGCCGGTCTCGGCCTCGGCGGGCTGGCCCCGGGGGCTTACAGAAAACTTACCGAGCATGAGGTAGAGAGGCTTAAAAAACTTGGCGGAGAGGGTAAGAGAGTATAAAGAAGGGGCCCGCAAAAAAATCCTCATGGAGTATTACGAGGCCATGTTCGCGGCCTTCGGGCCGCAGGGGTGGTGGCCGGCGCGCACAAGGATTGAGGTAATAGTTGGCGCCATACTGACGCAGAACACGGCCTGGACCAATGTGGAAAAAGCCATCAAGGGGTTAAGAGAGGCCGGTGTGCTCTCGGCCGGGGGGATTAAGGAGATAGAGACAGAAGAGCTGGCCCGCCTCATAAGGCCGTCAGGCTACTTCAATGTCAAGGCAAAGAGGCTTAAGGATTTTATCTCTTTTTTATACGAGGGATCTGGGGGGAGCATAAACCGCCTCTTTGGTGAGTCTGAGACAGGGGTGCTTCGCAGGCGGTTACTCTCTGTTAAGGGCATAGGCCCCGAGACTGCGGACTCCATTCTCCTTTATGCCGGAGGCCGTGGTGAGTTTGTCGTAGACGCCTATACAAAGAGGGTCTTTGCCCGCCACGGCCTTGTGGCGGAAAGGGCCGGTTACGAGGAGGTAAAGGCCCTGTTCATGGAGAACCTGCCCCGAGACGAGGGACTCTTTAACGAGTACCACGCCCTTATCGTAAGGCTTGGAAAAGACTTTTGCCGGCCCCGCAAACCCCTCTGTGAGGCCTGCCCCTTAAGGGCTTATCTTTCCTGAATTGCAAACCAGCTTTTCGTTATGACTCTTATGGATGAGAATAAAGAGAAAGAGCGCCTAAGGCACAGGGAGACCCGGTACTACGGGGGCGGCCCTCTCTATAACGGCCCCTATCATCATGATGGTTCTCTGCCAGAATTTACGGGCTTCAAGGCAGGTTCAGGGATGCGGCAAGGGAGTACGAAGAGATACTTCAGATTAAAGCTGATATGGTATCATTTTATTATACCATGGCCCTTGAAAGCGCGGGGCGTACTGGAGAGGCCCTCTTTTATTACAGAAAGTTTCTGGCAGGCGCAGATGCCGGGCTTAATGAGTACAGGGAGCGGGCCCCTGGCAGGATAGAGGCGCTGAGTCTTAATGAGAGATAGGTATTATGGCAAATAAGATAAAGGTCCTTGACGGGCTTGTAGCCTCAAAAATTGCCGCAGGGGAGGTCATTGAGAGGCCCGCTTCTGTTGTAAAGGAGCTTCTTGAGAACGCCCTGGACTCAGGCGCTACCTCCATCATGCTGCGCATCGAGGCAGGCGGAAGGGACCTTATAGAAGTTATTGATAACGGCTGCGGCATCAGTGCCGGGGACGCTCCGCTTACCATCATGCGTCACGCCACATCGAAGATAGGCGCGGAGGAAGACCTGCTTCGCGTTAAGACCCTGGGCTTTCGAGGCGAGGCCCTTGCCTCCATTGCCGCCGTCTCAAGGCTTACCATAACTACGCGCGAGTCCGGCGCTACTGCAGGAGCTCGCCTTACAGTAGAGGGCGGGGGTGAGGCAGAGGTAACGCCGGCGGGGTGCAGCGAGGGCACATCAGTGGAGGTAAGGGACCTCTTCTTCAATACCCCGGTGCGTCTGAAATTCCTGCGCTCACCGGGCACGGAATCAGGGCGCATCATGGATGTTTTCAAGGGCCTGGCACTTGTGAACCCTCATGTGAGGTTCAGCGCGGAGCGCGATATCGGCAGGGACCTTATCCTGCCGGTCTGCACTCTTAAAGAGAGGCTAAGTACAATCTCTGCACTTGATAAAGAGCAGGAGGCGCAGTTAACGGAGATTGTATCGCCGCATATTGAGGGCTACATAGGCGCGCCGGAGCAGAGCTATGCCACGGCAAAGTCCCTGTACACATACCTTAACGGACGGCCCATAAAGGACCGCGCTGTGGGGAGGGCCCTCATCGACGGCTACGGCAGGCTCCTTCCAAGACCCCGGTATCCGCTTGCCCTTATTAACCTGAGGCTGCCGCCTGCTGATGTTGACGTGAATATACACCCCGCGAAGACGGAGGTGCGATTTAAGAACCCCGGGGCAATCTACAGCCTTGTCCGCGATGCCGTAAGAAAGGCTTTGGCGGAAAAAGGCACGGGCGTGAGCCCGGCCCCTGTGTATTACGGGGGAGGCGCGGCCCTGGAAGGCGGCCGCTCCGTTACAGGAGAGACAGGGCAGTCTTATTACAGGAGGCCCGCGCAGCAGAGCAGGCACGGTACAATCCCCCAGGGTTTATTTACCAGCAAGGGGACTGAAGATGTGAGGAACCCCGAGTTTCTCGGCCTTCGTATTATCGGCCAGGTCTGGGATGAGTTTCTTCTTGCAGAGAGTTTTGGGGGCGGCGGCGAAGGCGGTGAAGAACCAATCTTTTACCTCATAGACCAGCACGGCGCAGAGGAGAGGCACGCCTTTTCAAGGCTGAAA
>JBHHUW010000055.1:0-10263 GCA_046753945.1 Thermodesulfobacteriota bacterium | reverse complement strand
TCGTCAAGGTCTACGAACTCCATCCCCGACTGCTCGGCAAGGGCCTCTGCAAGGTCTCCGGAAGTGACAAACCCCAGCCTTACCAGCACCTCGCCAAGGAGCGCGCCTGTAACGGCCTGCTCGGTCATGGCCACCTCCAGGTGCTTCTCGGAAAGAAGCCCCCTTGAACTCAGCAGCTCGCCTATGCGGAGCCTCGGCGCCTCACTCACCTCTTCCATGAGTAACTCACCTCTTCGGGCATGACCAGGGGTTTAAGCATTATTACGAGCTCGGTCTTGCTGTGCTTGGTGTCTCTACTCTTAAAGAGCGAACCTAAAACGGGTATATCGGAGATAAAGGGCACGGCCTTATCATCACTGGACCTCTCGGACTCCATAAGGCCTCCGATTATCACCATATCTCCGCTCCCCACCTTTACCGTGGTGCTGAGCTCTCTGAGGTCTACCGTGGGCAGGGATATCTCAATGGAGTTGGAGCCCACCTCGCCCACCTTCTTGTCTTCAAGCTTTACAAGGTCGGATATTACTGGGGTAATGGCAAGGGTAACCTCGCGGCCGCCATCCTCCACATAGGGGACAATACCGAACATAAGACCAGAGAGTATGCTCCCTGTCTCCACTGTAAAGGTAATGGTTGGCGTAGCGCCCGCGGTGGTGTCCTGCGTTGTGGTCTCCACCTTTGAGATGAAGTCCACTTTGCGCCCCACGCTTAAGACGGCAGTCTGTCCGTTCAAGATATTTACCCTGGGGTTGGAGAGGATGTTCAGCTCTCCCTGTTCCTTCAGGGCCTTTAGCACAGAGGTGAAGTCGCCGCCGTTTATGGTGAAGTTGAAGTTGGCAGCATTGCTGAGGATATCGGTGAACTTCGAGGTTCCGCCGCCAAGGCTCCCAACCCCGTCTATACCGTCACCGAGAAAGCTCCAGTCTATGCCGTACTTCAACGCGCCGGTGAGCTTTACCTCCACTATGCGGGCCTCGATTACGACCTGACGGTTAAGGATGTTACGGACACGGGTAAGAAACCGTTCCACCTTCAGAAGGTTGTTTCTCGTCGAGGTGACCATGATGGTACCTGTCATCCTGTCAACAATGAGCGTTGCCTTTGCTTTTGCCGGAGCCGTAGCCTTGCTCCCGAGACCCAGTATGCCGCTTAGGGATTTTTCAAGAGCATCCCAGAACTTGAAGGAGGTCTCATCTGAACTCACCTTCTGTGAGACCTCGCCTGTAACGCCTCCGTCGGAGCCCCTGGCGGCTCCCAGTATGTCCCCGCCCACGTTCACGGAATACTGCTGAATTACCGATGGCCTTCCTATCTCGAAGACCATGGTATCAAGGGCGCTGATAATGAGAATATTGCCCTTTAATGTGTAAAAATAATTTATTGATGAGAGTATTGTCTCGAGGGCCTCACCGGCCGTGACCCTGGCAAGGCTAACGGTAATGGGAATCTCAGGGTCTACCCCGGAGTGCATGACTACGTTCAGCCCAGTGGCCTCGGCAATGGCATAGACTGCCTCCTTCATGGGGTTACCCCGTAGAGATAAGGAAATTATCTTTGTATCAAGGGGGCTTAAATCCTCGGCTACGGAGACAGGGCCCGGCCTCTCCGGCCGAGGCCTTACAGGAGGATGGGACTGCTTGAGAGTAGAAGCGGCATTGGAATCTGCCGCAACCTGCCCGGCAGGGGGGGTCTTTGCGGCCTCATTACCCGGTAGCGGAGCCGCCGCCGCAGATATCATAAAGGCCGTAGAGAGGGCTGCAAAGGTCATTATGGCAATAAATTTTCTTTTCATCTCTTCTCCAGATATCTCCAAAAACTCTTTTTCCCCGCGAAGAGGACCCTCTCGCCCTCTATCCTCTTAACCCTCAGGCCATTTATAGAGTCGCCCGTGGAGAGGACTTGGCCGTCAACTACTGCTATACTTTTCTTATCGCTTATAATTATAAGGTCCACTTTCAGGTTACCCTTTTCTTTCCTGCCGCTACCTCCGAGAGAAGAAGATTCTCTATCTCTGAAAGGCCCTCTCTTCAGTCCTCTAAGGTCCAGACCCTTAAGGGGCCTGGCTATCCTCTCTATGGTCATATTGGAAAAGAGGTTTTCTATCCTTGGAGCAGTGGAGTCATTAAAGTCCCAGCTGAGCGCAGTTGCCACGGCAAGGGTCATCATCAAAAAAGGTGAGGCTATGAACAACCATATCTTCATTCCCTTATTCCCTTGAGACATTTTTCGAGGGCATCAAGGCCAGGCCCGTCAACTTCACCTGATAAGCGTCACTGCCCTCGGTGATAAGGACGTTCTCCATGGTAAACCACGGCATGCTCATTGATTCGAGGTAATGGACGTTCCTTACAAAAACATCGTAATCCCCAAAAGGGGCCTCTATCTCAACACCGATGCTCACGGCCCCATCGCGCTCGTCAAAGGCCGAGAGGCTCATACTTGATGCCCTGAGCCTTTTTTTTATCTCATCAAGTGAGGCCAGTATGGCCTCTCGCGGCGCCATAGCCGGGCCGCCCTCTCCCGGAGCGAGCCTCCCTACGAGGCCTTCCATGTCTTTATTGGATTTTTCCATGGCACTGGTCTTATGAATAATACCTCGCACCTTCTTGCTCTCTGTATCAAGGTACTCCCCGTACCTCATGGAGAGGACCGTAACAAAAAGCACAAGCGCCAGGAAGGCCCCTGAGCCCCAGTAGAGAAACTCCCTTCTTATAAGTGACTGGAGCATCACCGGAGGCCCGCCGTAAGTCGAAAACTGTTGTCACTGAACAAAAGCTTGTCCTCCTTCACGGTCATGGCCCCCGGCCCCGCAATGAACTCAAGCAATCCATCGTAGCGCGCTTGAGTATCCCGGAGACTCCCGGCCTCTATGCGGCCATTAAGTGTAACGGAAAAACCATCTTCACCAAGGGTTGCCGAGAGTTTTTCTATAATCACACCGGGCTCGTTAAGGGCCGAGAGGTTCAAAAAGAATCGGGCAAAAGTATTTTTTTGTCCATCCTTGAGAAAGGCGCGGTATTGCGCGTATTTAGACAGGGTCTTCATGTACTCGGACTGAAGCCCGTACATATGGGCGAGCCTGTTCTTCTGCATATCCAACCTCTCCGAGGCGGCAACTGTGCCCTCCACGGTAAAGGCAAGGTAGATTAGCCCCACAAAGCCAAGGACAAAAAAGGCTGCCGCCCCGTACCTCTGCACTTGTTCTCTTAGATGTTCGGCGCGCAGGAATTTAGGAGAAATATCCATGGCCTTCCCGGCGTAAAGCGCCGAGAGGGGCACTGCGTATTTTTCAAAAATCTCCTCGCCGGCCACTAACCCTACAGGCCTGGGCACCGGGGCAGCCGGCAGAGTAAGAGCCTCTGCTCCGGCAAGATAAGAGGTCTCGCCTATTAGAAAAAGCCTCTCCGGGTTTTCCCGAAGAGTCTGCTGACAGTAACTTACGGAGAGATAGATGTTGCGCGTCTCGGTCTCAAGGGGGTCCTTGGCGCCGTGCCTGGCATCTCTTATAAAGAGGACCTCGCCATTTTTCACGAGGAACATCTTTTGCTCATGCTCATCTTCATGCCCGGCGTTGAAGAGCCCGAGGCCCGATGCCTTCTCACCAAGAAGGGATTTAACGGCATATATATCGGGATATACGGCCCGCACCTCCACGTCGCAGGCAGTAAACCTCCTGATGACCTCCTGCAGTTCCTCCATATCCACTGCAAAGACATGGACAATGCGCTTCTTTTTATTATCTATGGTTGTTTCTTCAGCAAGAGAATAGATAAATGAGAACCGGGTAAATGTGGAGACACGTGAAATCTCAGAGGCAATGACCTTCTCCATATACCTCCCCTTTACAGCAGGCAGAGTAATAGTCTCGTGAAAGAAGGTCTTGAAGTTTACGACAAGGGTATAGTTCCTCTCATTACTTCCACGCAGATATTCTTCAAGCCTATCTGCGGCAAAGGTCTCTGTCTCTTCCACTCTTACGCGGCCTCTACCCTTACAGGCCCTTACGGCCTGCATGGTCTCGCCTTCAATATATATGATGTTTTGTCTCTTCACGGTCTCCTGCCTTGCTCACTTTATACTGTTTTGCTTTCGCCTGAAGGGTCCTTCCGAGGCTACTTTCCAACGGTGATGACAAAGCTCCTTGAGACTATGTTATCGTTTGGGCCGCCAGTGTCATTATTATCCCTTACATAGACCGTAACTCCCGTTGTCCCCACCTCGGCCTTGCCCTCAAAAGTAAGCGTATCGCTCTGTGCCCATTTATTCTCTGAAAGACCCATGCAGTCATTCTCAACGGGGGTTTTCTTTGGCTTTGTCTTTAGCCATGTCTTTTGTTTTTTCTTTTTTTTATCTTTTTCTTTTTTACCCTTCTTTGTCTGGCCGCTTATCTCTACGCACCAGAGGTATTTCCCCCCTCCCGATGTAAAAGGCACGCCCCCCTCGGCGAAGACTTCGGCAAAATAGTCCTCATCTTTAATGCCTGATGGCAGGTCTTTATTTATTATCCTCATCTGCGGCCCCGAGCACCCGGCCTTGACCCTGAGCTCGTATAGTGTGGCCCACTTCACCACATCGTCATATGGCTCGGCCCTTGTCATATCCGCGGAGTAATCATCTACAGGCCCTATACCCTGATCATAAACCTTTATGATTCCGCTCTTATTATCCGTCTGTATATTAAAATTCTCTCCGCCGCTGATGATGGCGTAAGCAACGTCGGTAACGGTCTGCCTTGGCGTGAGGCAGGCCTTATCAGGGCATACACTTAGAGCCAGCCCCGTAGTCTTTCTCGCGCAGACATTGTCAGTTGTAAGTGCCGGGGCTGGTATGTAATAAAGGGCATTAGCCCAGGAGTCTACGGCCACGGTGACAACGGAAGTAAAATTTACCGAGGTTGGGATACGGCCATTTACGGCGGCAAAACCAATGATACTCTCTGAAGCGTTTTTTACCGCCTCTCTTGTCTCATTGAGTTTCAGCCTCTTTGTAAGCACCCCCATCATGCCGGCCCCCACACTTACGAGAACTCCGAGTATCATAAGGATTATGGCCATCTCAACAAGGGTGAAACCCCTCGTGTCTCTGTACCTGAAAACCATCTTTCACCCATCCGTCCTGCCCACTGCCTAAAGCCGAAGCTGCGGCCTTGCGGGGAGATAAAAAGTTCACCTCCTAAGTCAAAGCACTCACGGCCTCCCGCCCCCCGCAGGGCCCGGTGAGTCCCAGGGGAGTGCTTCTTAACTTAGAACTTAAAGTAAACCGTATAGTTTCCGCTTGTGGCTCCGGTGTAATTTCCTGACCCCCTGATGGAACCTGTCTTGTAGCTGCCGTCGTCGTACTTCTCGTCAAGCACATTGGCCGCATCAAAGGGTATAACCGTCAACCCCACCCAGTGATTGGTAAGCCCCTGCACATTTCTGTACCCAAAGGCCACCGTACCGCCGTAGGGATTATCAGGGTTAACGGCAGAGGCAGAGTCGCCGCTTAAAATTTCCGAGAGTCTGAGGTGTCTCCAGACCTGACATGACTCGTTCGTGGCGCTGCTGCTGCAGTTAGTGGTAAAACCGCTGACAAGACCGTTACCGTTACCGTCAGTAGCCCCGCTCCAACGGGCCTTTGCCCTGCTGTCATCGCCGGGCGTCTTACCGTATCTGTCAAGATAAGTATAGAGGGCGGCCACTACCTCGGACTGAGTGGAGTATGTCCTCTTAATCTTCGCGCTCTTGATGAGCTCCTGTCCTTTTAGAATTCCGCCGAGAAGCAGGCCTATGATGACAAGTACAATTGCCAGCTCCACAAGGGTAAATCCTTTCTCATTTCTCATTTTTTTCAGGCACCTTTAGTTAATAATTCTTCTCTCACAATCCCCGCACTCACCTTTACTGCTTCTTACTCCCACAATACTTTTACGCACGCTCACGCAGAAACTTTAATAAATTGCAATAAATATGCCACTGCCAGGCGCTCAGCAGGCCCATTTTCGTAAGAGAGCCTGCCCGATACAGGGGACGCAGCAATACACCCGGATTAGAGGACAGGCCCTTAATCCGCAACAAGCAGTAATACTGGTGATAATTTGTAATAAGAGGCTCGTTGCCGGTGGAATTGAGAGTAGTGACTGCTTTTAAGATTTTTATGGGGATGAAGAGGTCTTAAAAAAAATAACGCCCGAGGCCGGAGTCTCGGACGTCTGGTCTGTACTGGAGATTTCAAGTCTGAAGTAAGCCTTATACTGCCACCCCTCCAGCTCCCTGAAAATGCCTAAAAGAGCACCTGGTACCAGAGGAAGCCCACCGTTGCAATACCGATAAAGTTGGGAACCATGGCCATTGCCTGACGTGTTCTGGAGATATGAGCCGTGAGCCTGAGGGCAAGGATTACGCTCCACAACCCTCCGAGAGCAAAGACTCCTGCCTCCACGGCATGAATTGAGAACTCATCAAGGCCTAAAAATCCCAATGAGCTAAAGATCATCCCGCCAACACCCACCACAAGGGAGACCATGGCAATAGGCGCGTAAAGGTACCCCAGGGCCAGGTTCTCCCTGTACTTATCCAGTATAGAGGTGGAGAGCCTGGTGAGGGCATATAAGACAAGAAATGTGATGAACATGAAGGCCGTGATGAAGGTTATTATGGCTGTGGAGTCGAGCCACGTGAGGACCTCCCCGTGCTTGGGGTAGTTCATCATAAGCCACCAAGGCCCGCTCTGGGCCATAAGGTCGGCAAGGCCGAGTCTCTCGAAGAGCGCACCCAGGGCAGAAGTGTACTTTGCCAGGAACAGGCCCACCTCGCTATAGAAGTCGCCAAGTCCCAGCCCCGTTGCCGCAAAGAGGAACATGACCTCCCACCTGCTGGGGTCTCTCTTCTCTATTTCCTCAATCTCCACGCCGGGGCGTCTGATCTCAAGGTGCAGCGAGTGGGAGTGTTCACCGCCATTAACGCACTTGAAGCACTCGATGCAGTGGGAACTGGCGGACTTGGTATTAGGGTTTATGAATGTGGGACAGATATCCGGTTTGATATTGCTTCTTCTATCAGCCTCTCTCCGCTCAGGTCCGCTGTAGGAGAAGTCAATCCTCACCCTCCTCTCACGTCCACGCCTGCGCCGCAGGCTTGAAGCCTTGCCATGGGATGCCCTTTTTTCAAGACTAACAGCTCCCATCCGTGCAAAGACACCCATGAGCGCCCCCACGGGACAGAGGTACCGGCACCATGGCCTCATGCCCTTTACATATACAAAGCCCACAATGGCCGCAAGGACCATAGTGCCTCCCAGGATCTCTATGGCGCCCAGTGGAAACTCATCCACACCTACGAGTTTGCCCGTAACGGTTATGACGAAAAAGGCCGCTATGGGTATCCATGCTCTACGCATCCATTTGGGCAGGCGCAGGTTCAGCCCCCACCTGCTTGTAAACTCGCTGAGGGCCCCCTGCGGACAGAGAACTCCGCACCAGATCCTTCCGAAAAAGATAACCGAGATAAGTAGAAGGGGGAACCATAGCCCCCAGATAGCAAACCTGGCAAAGAGCGTAAAGTTGTTCAGCACTGTGGCGTCCTCGCCCGGCAGGGGCAAAAAAGCCGGGATAAAGATAAAGGCCGCGAAGACGATGAACATCAGTGCATGGATATATGGGAAGCGCTTTTGATGCTTCACAAAAAAATGTTCTAAGGTCTTTGTAAGTTCCACTTGAGCGCTTCTCTAAGGTTGAGAGTTCTTTATTCAGGACCGAGGCTTGAGCTCTTTAGGATATGTAATCGATAGCCCGGTGGACTCTCAACTCCGCAGGTATGCTACTTGATTGTCCATTAAAGGGCTAAGGATTTTAATGATTTATACATCCGTGTACCACCGGAAGGAGTACACATAAATCATTATAGCATAAACTATAGCATAATGCTATTTTAAGCGCAAGTTTTCTCTGAATAGAGAGCGGCTCCCTGATATCTATGGTGAAAAACCTTATCACCACATCTGCATAAAGAGTCCGGTCAGGTGGAATCAGGTAAGAGGAAGGGTTTTATTACGGGCAGAGTCTGGGCAGAGCACAGAGGCGGCTGGTGCAACAGGGTCCGTGGGCTTTCCTGGAAGGTGCGCGGCAAGTTCCAAATCAGCATATAATAGCGATTGATTCTGGAGGTAAGGATTAAGCTAAATCCCTCTTAAGGTCTCTTATTATGACTCTGCAGTATGGTCTTGACCCATTCCAGTTTTTCATCTGTATAGGGATACCTGCCTCGCGGTCCAACATAAAAGACATTGCCTGCCGTAATTCTTCCCGATAATATCCACTTGGTTCCCATTCCAGGCGGCAGGTTGGGCTGCATGCTCCACTCTCTCATTGCCTCCTTACTCCCCTCCCCCACCCAATCAACATCATGGGGATAAGGCCGCCAGACTGCCTCCAGACTTACCTCTTTTGTACTGCCCTTAAGGACCTTCTGAATATCTACGGTTAACCTCGGGGGGTCTCCATTTGTGTTTTTTGAGTTCTCATCAATTTCTTTTATTCTTACGACTAAGATATCAGGGTAAAAATCAACGAGGAGGGTTTCTTCATCCATACCCCCCTCGTTTTCAGCGCTTATTCCTCCTATGGCTGTATAGGCCATGGATAGTAATAGCCCCATGAATACCAGGAGTATTATCACCGGTTTAAGAGAGCGCATATCTCTTACGCCTCTGCAGAATAAATACAGGGCAGACTTTTTTACGGATGACTTTTTCATGAGGGCAAAATATGCTCCTGAAAAAGAGCCGATGAGAGGGGAGTGGAGTACACCCGGCTCTCATCGGCGAAGGCGAAAAAGTCTTTGCTTGCTTCTTATATATCCTGAGGATATTGTCTCTTCATCAGGGGTATTGAACCATTGGCGGCGGGTTGTCGCAGCTTATGGTTTCCTTCTGGTCCATAGGTATTGCCCCGTCGGCATCGAGCAATCCCCCCATATATAAGTTCGCCCAATCATTGTAGTCTCTTAGCACTGTATATGCGCCGCCACAGCCTGCATTTCCCAGGGGGTTGATATCATAGACAACACCGGTCTCAATTACGCCGTTACTGTTCCAATCCCATGCAACTGTGCCGCAGGTCCCGAGATTCTCATTAAGGGCTGTCTCATCAAGGTCAATACGGTCACCTACTGAGTAGTCCAATACTCCATCTCCCGGAGGAGTGCAGTTACTATCCACACCCGGGAACTGGTACTTGTAGTTCATCACGGAGTTGTAGTTTGGCTTATAGTTACAGTCTTGATTGCCACCATGGCGGATGTTCAGGTTATGGCCAAGCTCGTGCATGATGGTATGTCCGACATTACCGTCAGAATTCGCGCAGTACAGAGAGACGATGAGATCGTCTCCCGGCAGCTCGGCCTGGCCTGAGCTGCCGCTGTTAGTGTTATAACGGTGCGGCAGTATAACGTAATGGAAGTATCCATGCCGGTTTGAGGCAAAATTGGCAGCCTTGTGCGCCTGAAATTCCGGACTGTTTACACCCCCTGTAAGAACGCCATCCACATCACTGATAAGGTTACCACCGACAAAAAGTCCGCCCTGACCGCGATCATTGTGCAGTGTAATGCCTGTTGTTTTATCAGGGTTCACTATCGTGGAATTGGCAAAGGACCGGGTTACCATGTCTACGGCATTTTGCGTGGGCCTGTGAGAATGTGAACCACACTCAAGACTATCGTCAAACCAGTCGTATTCAAGAAAAATATCCTGTCTGAGAGGGTTGGCTCCCATGCCGGGCAGATCAAGTTTCTGAATTGTTCCAAGGACCTCATCACCATCATCTATGAGATCCCCGTCCGTATCAGCATTGTTTGGATCCGTTCCTGTATCAGTAGGACTTACATATACACCGGTATTTGTCTCATAACAGTTGTCCAGCCGGTCGCCATCCGAATCTGTTCCCGGCAGACAGGCCGATGAGATTGTCACCTCAACGCTATCTGAAAAAATGGGCTTATCCTGTACTCCGTTCATAGTGGTGTCCACCTCGAAGCTGATGGTATATACACCGGTGGGCAGCCCTGACCTGTTGGCGATTTCACGAGTAGACATCTTAAATAACGGACCTTGATAACTTACATCTTGACCGGGCACCCATGAATCGGTTACTCGGTTATACCGGTACCAACCTGAGGGGGTATTGGCAAGGGCCCACCAGTCGGCATTTACACCTAAATTAGCCCCTGCAACAAGTGAGACCGTAACTGAGAGCGGGTCTGCAGGTGTTATTGTTATAGGCCCGTC
>JBHHUW010000054.1:0-10365 GCA_046753945.1 Thermodesulfobacteriota bacterium | reverse complement strand
CAAGGGAAGACAAGACCACGCTTCTCATAATAACGCAGTGTCTGTACGGTCACCCCGGCAAGACGCGCGAGTTGACCTATGTAGTAAGATTCATTCATTACAACATCTTCCTCTTTAAATTGCAAGACTTATATGCTAATTACACATGCCAAGAGGTAAAAACTGACTCTTAAAACTCTGACATTTTCTTATCTTCCACTTAAGCCCCTATAGACGTGTCTTAAAAAGGCAATGTGCGTCACGAGAACTTATTGCGCATAAAAGACTTACACCCTATAGTATGATATAGGGTCAAGAAAAATATTAAAGGAATAAACAATCCGTAAGAGAGTTATTCTCTTATCCCTGAGATGACAAAAAACATTCTGGGACAAAATAAACAAGAGAGAAGTGATACTTAAGAAGTTGCTTAAGACTCCATGGGAGAGATGAGCAAAAAGATAAGACTCTTATTCATCAAGGAATGTGCAGGGTTATATGAGATGAGCAAGAACCTTAATAAGGCCTTGCAGGGTGCAGTCTATATAAGTAACCGAGTATGCTGCGGCAGCGGTGTAAGCCCCTGAAGCCACTCTACGGGGTGTTCTGTGCATTCCATTTTCCACGGCACCGGTAAAGTGCTCTCATCTGGATAGATGTAAAGCCGTACCTGCGCAAGGGGGCATCTTGCCTGAGGTGGCTACAGATGTGAGAGACTAAGAAAAAAGCTTTTCTAAGACACCGGGGAGTACCATTGCCGCCATGAGGCCCCAAGTGGACCTATCTTTCCTCATCGCCTATGGCCTCTTTTTTCCCATCCTCATCTATATTCACAAAGGTTATCCTGTTCTCAAAGACCGCTCTCATGCCGCCGGTCTTAATGGAATCACTAAATACCTTTACATCATAGGTTACGGAAGTATTACCCCGGCTCGCAAGATTTATATCAAACTTCAGGACAGAGCCCATACGGATGGCCTTCTTGAAGACCACGTTCTCAAGGCCGATGGTTACGAACCTGCGTCCGGGAAAATCAAGGTTAGCCGTAATATAGGCATACTCATCTACCCAGTGAAGGAGATAACCGCCGAATAGATATCCATAGTGATTAAGGTGCTCGGGAAGAACGAGCTTGTGATTTAGCATACTTGCATGCCTCCCTCTTATTGTACTTTATAAATTTTAAACTACCTGATTTCCATACAAAGTAAAAGTGCTGGAAGAATACTCTCACGGCGGCATAAATGGGGTCAAGCCTCTCTAAATGCATGAGAAAGCCTTCATCGCCTTATCCTCTCGTTGAAGTATAACAGATATTTTGATAAACTACTCTCACGAACCGACTATAATACGTTACATGAATTTACATTAGGGCCTTTAACCGCCTTTCTCATGGCCTGGTTTGGCCGGGATGAGTTCAAGAGAGATTATGAAAATAAGTAGAACCATGCTCTGCTTTGTACTTTTTCTACTCTTCGTTACAGCCGGATGTGCGCGCTACAACTGCGCTCCTCCCATAGCATACCAGGAGTCATGGGTTGCAAGCGGCGATACTTTCCCTGCTGTAGAGTCCTGCATGACGGCCATCTGGGACGTAGGCGTCTGCGCCGTAGATGCGCCTGCCGTGGCGGAGGTGCAGATTAAATGGGCCCTTGAGTGCGCGGCCTACTGCAAGAAGTACAATAAGGAAGAGAAGATAAAGCCATGTCTGGGGGTTACAATGAACCAGGACCACGGCAGGCCGCTCTGCAAGCGTATTCCCAGAAGCGCCGAGATGCCTGATATTGGGAACCCATGGTATATTATCTGCTCGAATCTTTCCGCCTCATGCCAGTGCGAGCCCAGAGAAAAGAAGAAAAAATGAGTTCAGGCGGGGCAAGCGCCGCTCTCCTCTTGACTTGCTCTCTACCCTGGTTCACGCCGGCTTCTTGACAACCTGCCAGAACAAAGTAAACTTAAAATATACAAGATCCATAAAGATGGCTTGCCCCGGAGTGTGCTAAAATCAGTGTGCCTCACAGATATACGAGTAGAACATTTAACCTGAATAAGGAGGGATGACAATGGCCATTACCTTACCAAAACTTCCATATGCACTGGATGCCCTTGAGCCAATTATCAGCTCCCGCACCCTGGAGTTTCATCACGGCAAGCACCACAATGCCTACGTCGGCAAGACTAACGAGATGATCGCCGGCACAGCCTTTGCTGGTGCCGACCTTGAGACCATTATAAAAGAGACAGCAGGTCATGCATCAAAGGCAGGGCTCTTTAATAACGCGGCCCAGGCCTGGAACCACTCCTTTTACTGGCAGTGCATGAAACCGGGAGGAGGCGGTACTCCCACGGGCGCCATTATGGATAGGATTGAGGCCGAGCTTGGCGGCTATGAAAAATTTGTCGAGGCATTAAAGGATGCCGGAGCCACACAGTTCGGCAGCGGCTGGGCGTGGCTGGTGCTGCGGGATAATAAGCTCGAGGTAATGAAGACCGCCAACGCCGATACACCCATAGCCCATGGACTGACGCCACTTCTAACAGTGGATGTATGGGAACACGCCTACTACCTGGACTATCAGAACCGGCGTCCCGATTACCTCGGCGCCTTTATAGAAAAGCTCATCAACTGGGACTTTGTCAACGCGAACCTCGCCTCTTGAGGGCCGCGGCAGGTCTCAGCGGCAGATCTCTGAAGAGAGTTAATGCACCACGTGCCAAATGAAGATACCCAAGGCCCCCTGGCTTAAAGCGTCTTCTTTGTAACATCATGAATTACAGCAAGCTATGATGGAGCGAGGCCCCTGGAGTATCAGGCGCTCCTCTCTGACATATCAAGATATACCCTCACAACCTCAGGGTCAAACTGCTGGCCCGAGCATTTCTTAAGCTCATCGAAGATACTTTGCCGTGGCTGACCCTTTCTGTACGGTCTGTCCGAGTCCATGGCGTCCACGGTATCTGCCACGGTAAGTATACGCGCCTCAAGGGGGATATCCTTACCCTTGAGGCCATCGGGATACCCTGTGCCGTCATAGAACTCATGGTGATGTCTTACAACCGGGATTATATCCTCGAGCTGGCTGATGTGAGAGAGTATCTCAGCGCCTTTTATTGAGTGTTTCCGCAGTTCAGAGATCTCCTTGGCCCCAAGTTTGCCGGGTTTATTGAGGATGCCCTCATAAGTCCCTATCTTTCCAATGTCGTGGAGCAGTCCGCATATTTCAAACCTCCTGAGCTCTTCATCTCCAAGGCCCATCTTTTCCCCTATCCTCAGGGCAATATCCGTTACCCTCTCTGAATGCCCCCTTGTCCAGGGGCTCTTTGCGTCAATAGTCTCGGAGAGTGTCTTGATGGTGGAGATAAGGAGTTTTTCAAGGTCTGTTACAAGGCGTGAGTTCTCAAGGGCCATGACAATCTGTGTCGATAATTTATTAAGGACAGCGAGGTCTTCGGGGACAAATGCGGCCGGACGTCTTGAGGCAAGGTGAAGCACCCCGGTTATCTCGGACTTTACAATGAGTGGAACCCTTATATGAGATAACAGACCGGCCTTTAATAGCCTCATCTCAAAAGTAAGGGGTTTCTCCACCTTGCTAAGGTCGTATATATACTGCGGTCGAAGCGACTCAACGACCTCAAAGGCGCTTGTCTCGTTAAAGGGCACGAACTCCGCGTCTACTGCGCTATCTCCGCCAAAACCAGCGGCAAAGACAAAACCTCCTCTCTCGCGGTCTACAAGCCTCACCGTAGACCGCTGGCATGGAACAAGCCTGGCTATCATATTAACAACAGTGAGCCTTATCTCCTCCGGGTTAAGGGAGGAGAGTATGGTCTTGTCAATCTCATGCATTACCTCTATGGTCTCTATCTTATGAGAAAGTTCCATGGCCCTGTCAAGAGCCTCTTTCGCGTGAGTGGCCTTCTCAATGGCAAGAGATACATGATGCCCGATGCCATTGAAGAGTTTTTTTTCCCTCTCTGTAAATCCCGTACTGCCGGCCCTTCCATGTGCCTTCTTCTCTCTGAATGCCTGGATTAAAACGCCAAAATCAGCCTTTTTACCCTTTAGGGGAATTATGGCCAGTGAATCCATGCCTTCAAGCCACCTGAAAAAACCTCTGGACAAATCTGAGATAAGAAGGGGGCCGCTATTAAAGGCCTCCTGTATGATAGACATATCCGGGCCAAGGGAGTTTGTCCTGAACAAGGGGACGAGATGTTTGCCCAGGCCCGAGGCGCTGGCAGGCTCAATCAAACCACTGCCCTGGTCTACGAGATATATCATAGAGATTTCAGAGCCAACTATGCTCCCCACACCGCTTACTATACGCTCCAAAAGCTCGTCGAGATTCTCTGTCTGGGCCGTAGCTTCTGTTATATTAAGGAGATTCCTTGTAATCTCTATCTCCTTATTTAACATCTCCTCCGCCTCTTTTCTCCGGCTGATGTCCTTTATAATACCGATTGCATAGGACTTTCCTCGAAGGGTTACCGCCGAGACAGCGTGGTCTATGGGAAAGAGGCTCCCGTCCTTTTTTCTGGCCTTCATTTCAACGGTCCTGCCGAGCAACTCACACTGGCCGGAATCTCTGAATCGGGCCAATCTCATTACATGGTCAGCACGTGCCCTATCCTCAACGATAAGATCCGTAAAAGGAGTTCCTATGGCTTCTTCTTCTGCATAACCGAATATACCTACAGCCGCGGGGTTCCAGTAGATAACCCTGCCGCAGTCATCGACAATAATAATAGCGTCCTGGGCCGTCTCTGAGATGGCACGCATCATCTCCTCGCTCTCCTTGAGGGCCTCAACAGCCTTTATGCGCTCA
Source organism: Thermodesulfobacteriota bacterium (assembly GCA_046753945.1). Taxonomy (GTDB): domain Bacteria; phylum Desulfobacterota; class GWC2-55-46; order GWC2-55-46; family JADFVP01; genus JAJRZX01. Next base: position 5,557 of record JBHHUW010000054.1, on the reverse strand, counting down.
AGCTCCACAGAGGCCCGCGCCGCCATTATGGAGAAGACCTCTTTCATCCTTGGCTGGGTATTAAGAGGCCTCCTTGAGATAGCTGCCAATACACCAATGGCCTTGCCGTCCCTGCCCATTAAAGAAGCTCCAACATAACCCTGGGCATTCATGTCCTGGAGATCCCTGTCCTCAGGAAAGAGGTCCCTTACGCCTTCTACGAAGACGCAGTAACAGCCCTCGCTAACCTTCTCGCAGGGAGAACCAAGAAGTTCGTACTCAAAACCCTTTACATAGGAATTGTCAAGTATCATGGATATGCACCTCGCACGTCCATCTACAAGTTCTGATACTAAGCAGCAATCAACGCCGAGCCACCTGGAGAGTTCTCCTACAAGGCCATCGAAGAACTCCTGCCCCGTGCTCTTTGCCGTGGCGCTTACAAGGGTCTCAAAGGCCTTCTCGTCCTCTTTTCGCCTTGTAATGTCATAGGCAATGGCAAGGGTAATGCCGTCTGCCGGAACAGGACGGGATGTCCAGGAGAGCCACCGGAGTGAGCCGTCCCTGCAGACATAGCGGTTCTCAAAGTCCAATAACTCAAGACCCTTCTTGAGTCTCATCTCCCTGTTCTCAAGAGTTTTCTTTCTGTCATCAGGGTGGATAAAATCAAGGACAGGCCTGGAGAGAAGTTCAGCAGAGGTATAACCAAGGGTCTCGCTGAAGGCGGGACTCACTCTCTTGAAGCGGCCATTAAAGTCAATTATGCAGGCCATGGAGCCCGAGAGGTTAAAGAGCCTCTCAAGGTCATCGGTAGCGCGCTTCTTCTCTGTAATATCACGCACAGTGGCCAGCATGACCGCTCTGCCCTCAAGGCGCATGGTAGTCAGGGTGACCTCAGCAGGAAAGAGTCTGTCCCCGGGACGTCTATAGGTCCACTGGAAGGAATTTCGGCCATCACGGCGGGCAAGGGCCATTTTCTCATCTGCCGCAAGAATGGAATCCCTGCCGTCTGCCTGCACGGCTGGAGAGAAATCACCAAAATCTCTTCCACGAAAATCCCCCTTATCCTTAAGCCCAAAGACCTGGAGCGTGGCCTCATTGCAATCAATGAAGCCCTCTTTGCCAATGAGCATGATGGCGTCACTGGAGGACTCGAATATGGAACGGAATTTTTCCTCACTCTCACCAAGCTTTTTCGTAAGGCAGACCTTCTCAAGGGCCTGCTCTGTTCTTCTTAAGAAAACGTCTAAATGAAGGGGTTTTAAAAAAAAATCATCGGCGCCTGACCTCAGGGCGGAGATAGCGTTCTCACGGGAGGCATGGGCCGTTACAATTACACAGAGCATATCGGGTTTTAAACGCTTTAGCTCCTTTAATAACTTCAGGCCGTCCATGTCCGGGAGTTTTATATCAATAATGGCCAGTGTAAATGCGGCCTTCCCGGCCTCTTCGAGGGCCTCTGCCGCAGTGCCGACCGTGGTAACGCTGTAACCCTTCTCGCTGAAGATATCAGAGAGTGTCTCGCGCGCCCCGGTCTCATCATCTACTATCAGGGCCTTAACATACATTTTGACCTCCATAATCATTAGTACTTACACGCACCTATCAGATAAGGCCCGCCCTTTTACATTCATACAAGAGCTCTCTACACCATGGAAAAAAATGGCTCCAGCTTCTCTATCTCCAGGGGCTTGAAAAGCACATCCAGCACGCCCTGGCTCCGCGCCTCTTCTATAAGCTCATCAAGGGCAAAGGCCGTCATCAAGCGAATCAGGAAGATGATACAAGAAGAAATACAACTCAATAATCCTCACTTAGGTTTCTTATCCCTAATGAGGAATCAATGCTGAAAACTTTCGGGATGTCTTTTGAATAATGGAATAGGAGCGGTGTAGAGAGATCGAGGATAAAAAATGCCCCATGAAAGGGCACGGTGTTTTATCCAAGATGCAGAACAGGTAAAAAAAGGCAGTTACGATCTTTCGCTCATTTAATTTCGTAATATCACTAAATAAATCAGGGAAAGACCAGGCAAGAATTGAGCTCCTGTAAAGTCCATTTAAAGGAGACAATAAAAGAGTATACTATCAGATATGGAAGCGCAAGGGAAAAAAGAGAATTGATTAATAAAAGCTGTAAAAACTTACAAGAACCTGCCTTTTAAGTCTTTACATAGGCCAAGGCAGATGATATGCCTCAGACATATCAATCTTTAGTGTACTAAAACTCACCATAGGGCAGAGAATATGAACGAGGTTTTCTTCTCCCAGGGTCAATACGCTTTAGAAGGTCTTGAATGAAGGCGCGTGCTTTCTTGGCCTAACTTCATAGCAGATGCGTCTCTTGAGAGCAGGCTCAAGGGGCAGTGTAATTGTGTTGAGAAAAAAAATTAAATATCTCTGACTCAGTCAGCACTTGCTTCCCCAGACCTTCATTGCCCTGATTTTTGCACCGAGACGCCATGACCTATCAAGAAACTTTTCAGCCTCAGCCGGCGGTACCGGCTTTGAGATGAGATAACCCTGTATATTGCCGCAAAAGTGCTCCTTAAGAAGTCTCAGTTGCTGCTCTGTCTCAACACCCTCGGCTATTGTCTCAATATTCAGGTTATGTCCCAACCTTATGATAGCCTTGACGATTGCCTCGTCACCCTTATCTGTGGTTATATCTCTTACAAAGCTTTGATCTATCTTGAGTATATCTATGGGCATTGACTTCAGATAGGAAAGAGAAGAGTACCCCGTTCCAAAATCATCTATGGCAAGGCGAAGCCCCAGTTTCTTAAGCTCAGAGAGCCTCCCAATGGTCTCCCCGGCGTCGTGCATGATTATACTTTCCGTAAGTTCAAGCTCTAAATTAACGGGGTTAAGTCCCGTCTCATCAAGGACATCAGCTACTAATTTCAAGAAGCCATCATGCCTGAACTGCAGCATGGAAATATTGACACTTACCCTGGTATTATTAAGCCCCTTATCCTGCCATTCCTTTGCCTGAACACAGGCCCTCCTGAGCAACCATTTCCCTATGGGAATTATAAGGCCTGTCTCCTCGGCCAGAGGGATAAATCTACCGGGGCTTATGAGGCCGGCCTCTGGTTCCTGCCAGCGGATAAGTGCCTCCATGCCAATGAGCTCACCTGTGTCAAGATTGACCTGCGGCTGATAATGGAGGACGAATTCTTCATTGGCAATGGCCCTGTGGAGCTTGTGCTCCATCTTCACCCATTCTGCCCCGATGATACTCATCTCCGACGCATAGAATTTACAGTTGTTCCCGCCTGCCCTCTTTGCCTCATACATGGCAGTATCAGCGTTCTTAAGAAGCACCTCCGGGGTCTCTCCATTATTGGGATATATGCTCACCCCCATGCTTACGTTAAAGCGCAGGTCATGACCCTGCAGGCTAACCGGGGCATCAAAGGCGGAAAAAAGCCTCTTAACCACCCCCAGAATATCTTCGTCCTCTTTAATACTGCCAAGGAGTATTACAAACTCGTCTCCACCGAAGCGGGCCACAGTATCCGAGGGGCGAAAAGACCCCTTGAGCCTCTTGGCTATTTCTTTAAGAAACTCATCACCACACTCATGGCCGAGACTGTCGTTTACAAATTTAAACCGATCCACATCGAGAAAGAGAAGCACTGCCTTTAGCTTCTCTCTTTTCATGCTCGCTATGAGCTGGCGCAGCCGATTGTTAAAGAGGCGCCTGTTGGGAAGTCCTGTAAGGCTGTCACGATAGGCCATTGAGAAGACCTTGCTCTCCGAGACCCTCTGCCTGGTAATGTCCTCAACAGCAAAAAGCACGTCGTGACCAGCCTTATCATCATGTACTATGCGAGTCACGTTTACCCGAAAATACCTTGTCTCTCCATCAATATCATGCTTGATAACTTTCTCAGCCTTAATGGGATCCCCACCGAGGGCGGCCAGTATCATCTCATTACATTTATGACCAAGGGAGACTTCAGAGATAGGATTTCCCACGGGGTTTTTTTTCAGTGAGTACATACGGCAGAACGCCGGGTTGGCAGATAAAACCTTGAGGTCGCTTGATACAGACAAAAGCCCCGATGGCACGCTCTGTACGATCTTCTCAGCATAAGCCTTAAGCGCCAGCTTATCGGCGTATGCATTTGCCTTGAGCTCATTGGCCATGGCGGTCTTGGCCTTCTCTGACTCAACCTTAATGCGCTTTACGAAGATCCTTATTACCAGCAGGTACAGAAGTGGAGCGCTTATCATGGAGAGCAGAATCGAGTCGCCGAAGTACTCCAGTATACTCTCTTCCACATCGAGATACTGGAGGATAAGCATGACAACAAACTCTGTAATAAAAATTACACCGATAAACCTGATGAAGAATACAAAAGGTCTTCCAATGTTAGGGTCAGAGCTGTTTACCTTGATAAGGGGCATGATGAAGGGCCTCACGGTGCAGAGAAATATGCAAAAGAGAGATACTACTTACAGATGTATGTTTTGAGAGTACGAATTTTTCGCCGAAAAGGCGAAGATACAAAAGAGAAAAAGCAAGAGAAGGGCCGGCGGAATGCCGAACCCTTGTAACATAGTTGTGTATATTAAACCATTAATTGTTAAAATGCAAGAAAAAAACCGGTCTCAATCAAAGAGTGGGGCAGATACAAATACCTGCTCTACTGAGATTATATTGTTAAGGAGGTGATGGTTAAGACCTGGCAGATAAACTTTTCATGAAGAGGAACGCGTAAGAGGATTAAAGGCCTTCTTATACTAAGAAAGGGGCCGCAAGCAAAGTCTACTGCGAAATAAAATAATCCTCTTTAATAAGGCCCAGGGCGCATTTTTTTGCAGCTATGCGGGCCATGTCTGATGGTGGTGGAAGTGCGGGTTCTTCCTGAACTTTCCAGTTGTACTTTCCTTAAAATAATTGTATCCTTGAAGATAAATAATTAATCAGCTTCAGTGATTTCATTGCTTCCGGCGGTAACTTCCATATAGATAACCTTATGTGGTTCACTTCATTCCACCCGCCCTGTAAAATCCCATTTTCATGATGCAGGCCGTGTGAATACCGCTTATACACAATCAACCCATGTCAGCTAAGATAAAAAACAAGGTGCGTAGATGAACGATAAGGCGGGTCTCAAGGGAACTGGTACAAAAGAGTTCCACGTCGTCCTTATAAAACCCTCTCATTACGATGACGACGGCTACGTCATACAATGGCGCCGCTCCGCTGTCCCCTCAAACACCCTGGCCGCGCTCTATGGCCTCTCACGCGACCTCGCACAAAAAAAGGTGCTCGGTGAAGACGTGGAGATCCTCATAAGCGCCTATGATGAGACCAACACCCGCATCCCCGTAGAGAAGATTATAAGGCAGATAAAGTCGGCAGGCGGCGGCTTTGTGGGGTTTACGGGTGTGCAGTCCAACCAGTTCCCCCGCGCCATGGATTTATCGGCCAGATTTCGCGAAGCCGGGATACAGGTATGTATAGGCGGCTTCCATATAAGCGGATGTCTCTCCATGCTGCAGGACCTGCCAGAGGATATAAAGGGCGCCATGGAGATGGGAATTTCTCTCTTTGCCGGTGAGGC
>JBHHUW010000053.1:0-10398 GCA_046753945.1 Thermodesulfobacteriota bacterium | reverse complement strand
GAGGATTACGAGAGGGACGCACTTGTGGGAGACCTCCTTGAGAGGGGATTTAACAGGGTTCCCATGGTAGAGGAGAGGGGCGATATAAGTGTGCGCGGGGCCATTGTTGATATTTTTCCCGCTACCGGAGCGCGCCCCATAAGGGTGGAGTTCTTTGGTGATATGATTGAGTCCATACGGAGTTTTGAAGCGAGCTCGCAGAGGTCTGTGGCCCCTCTGGACGAGGCCGTAGTCCTTCCAGCCGCCGAGGCAGGCTACGGTGAGGCTGCACGGGCCGCGGCAAGAAAAAAGGTAATGGAGCGCGCCGTGGAGCTGGACATTGCTTCCCATGCATGGCAGCCAATATTTGCCGCTCTTAAAGAGAGCTCCCCCGGAGAGAAGGTCTACGGGCTCTATCCCTTATTTCACCAGACCCTGGATACACTCTTCGACCATATGCCAGGGGATTCCCTTGTATTTGTACAGGACAGGCATAGGGTGACGGAGGCCCTTTCGGCATTTGAAGAGGAGATAAAGGAGAGAGAAGAGGCCTTTATCGAGAGAAAGAGGTTTTTTCTGCCCCCCTCAAGCCTCTATACTACGGGAGATGAGGCCCTTGCGGCTCTTTTGGGTTTTCCACTTATAGCAATGGAGTCTATCGCCGGCAGTGCAGGTAAGAATGCTCAGGCATTTACAGTAGCCGCAAGGTCTAATCTGAGGCTGAAGAGCGAGATTCAGAAGGCCAGGACAGACAAGGCCGGGACACTGCCTCTAAAACCCCTTGCCGAGGCCATAGAAGAGTGGGTGCAGAGGGGAACCAGCGTCTATATAACGGCCCATAACAGTGCGCAGGCAGAGAGGACTGCGGAGCTGCTGCGGGGGTATGATATTAAGGCCAGTCTGTCAGATGGCGGCGGCCTGCCTGAGGCCCGGTCTCTCGGTGTCTTTATCCGGGAGGGCTCTATATCAGCGGGGTTTTCCATGGAGAGCCCCGCCATTGCCATTATCTCTGAAGAGGAGATTTTTGGCGCCAGGGTAAATAAGAGGCCCTCGCCCCCGGCAAGGCACGGCGAGGCCCTTACAGAGTTGGCGGATCTGGCCGAGGGTGACTTTATCGTACACACCCTTCACGGCATAGGCCTTTACAGGGGGCTGAAAAGACGTACCGTAGATGGCGTGGCAAAGGACTTTCTCCTCCTTGAGTACCTGGGGGGCGACAGACTATATATGCCTGTTGAGAGGATGGATTGCCTCGTGCGCTATCACAGCTTTGAGGGCCGCATGGACCCTGAACTCGACAAGCTCGGCGGTTTAAAGTGGAAGCGGACCAAGGGTAAGATAAAGAAGACCATTAGGAACATGGCAGGAGAGCTGCTTAAACTCTACGCCGCGAGACGTCTGGCCCCGGGTTTTGCCTTCTCAGCCCCTGACGCCATCTTTCGTGAGATGGAGGCCGGTTTCGAGTACGAGGAGACGCCTGACCAGGCGCGGGCAATTACAGAGTGCCTCAAAGACATGACAGCACCGTCGCCAATGGACAGGCTCGTCTGCGGAGACGTGGGCTATGGTAAGACAGAGGTGGCAATAAGGGCCGCCTTCAAGGCCGTGCTGGACGGAAAACAGGTAGCCATACTTGTCCCCACCACGGTGCTGGCCCAGCAGCACTACATTACCTTCAGAAGGCGTCTCAACGCCTACCCTGTGAACGTAGAGGTGCTGAGCCGCTTCAGGACGAAAAAAGAGCAGACCGAGGTCCTGGCGAACCTTACCGCCGGTACGGTGGATATCATCATAGGCACGCACAGGCTCGCCCAGGGTGATATAAGCTTCAAGGACCTTGGACTTGTCATCATCGACGAGGAGCACAGATTCGGAGTGCGGCAGAAGGAGCGTCTTAAAAAACTCCGCAGTACTGTTGACGTCCTTGCGCTTACGGCCACCCCCATACCGAGGACGCTGCATATGTCTCTGGCGAGCCTCCGTGACCTCAGCATCATAAACACCCCGCCAGAGGACAGGCTTGCCGTAAGGACAGAGGTGACGAGGTTTGACGAGGCCCTTATTAAGGAAGCCGTTGAGCGCGAGATGGACCGCGGCGGGCAGGTATTCTTTGTTCATAACAGAGTTCAGTCCATGCCCCCTGTAGAGGATATGCTGAGACGTATACTCCCACATGCGCGCCTTGCCGTGGCGCACGGGCAGATGAGCGGGGTTGAACTTGAGAAAAAAATGCTGGGCTTTGTAAATAGAGAGTATGATGTGCTCCTCTCTACGGCTATAATAGAGTCTGGCCTTGATATACCCTCGGCCAATACCATAATAATCAACAGGGCTCATTCCTTCGGCCTTGCCGAGTTATATCAGCTTCGAGGCCGCGTGGGCCGCTCCGCGCACCGCGCCTATGCCTACTTTATGATACCTGAGACCGCTAACCTTACTGCTGATGCGGAAAAACGCCTTGATGTAATCAGGGAGCTCTGCGAGCCGGGCTCGGGTTTTAAGGTAGCGGCCTATGACCTTGAGATACGCGGCGCAGGAGAGTTACTTGGCACAAACCAGTCCGGCCAGATAGCGGCCGTGGGTTTCGAGATGTATACACGCATACTTGAGGATACGGTGCGGGAGATGAAGGGCGAGGATATTATTGACGAGGCACAGCCAGAGGTTAATATACGGGTCTCGCAGTACATACCTGATGATTACGTGCCACATACGAGCCAGAGGCTGGGGCTCTACAAGAGGTTTGCCTCCATCACCGGCGAAGAAGAGCTTCGGGCCATTGAAGAAGAGGTCCTTGACCGCTACGGGCCGCTTCCCGGAGTTGTTGAAAATATCGTGGAGACGGTAAGGATACGGCTGCTCCTCAAATGCCTTAAGGCAAGGGAGCTTGATCAGAAGGCAGGCAGGCTTTATATTAATTTTAGCGGTACAGGCCAGGGGCCCGCAGATGCCTCGGTAGTTGAGAACGCAAGGCGGCTTCTGGGCAGTGACGCGGCGAGGTTTCGTATTACCGGTGATGGAAGGTTCTCCGCGCGCCTTGGCGACGAGACCGAACCCATTTCTGAGGCCCAATATGTATTGAAAGAACTTCTTGGCAAATGTTATACTGAGAGTTAATGGTAAATAGGAAAGAGATGAATAGAAGCCTCCGTATCTTTACTGCATTAGCCCTTATTATACTCCTCTTCGGGTGTCACGGCAGCGGCGGCGAGCCCTCCGGCGAAGAGGTTATAATCAACGTTGGCGGGCGCACCGTTACAGTTGCCAGTTTTGAGGCCAGGGTAAAGAGGACCCTTGGGGATGGGGGCCACAACCAGGATTCCAACGGGCAAGGTCTGGAGAGGGCGGCTATAAGAAGGGACGTGGCCGCAGAGTTGATAGAAGAGGAGCTTATACTTGGCGAGGCCGCGCGGCTGGGCATTGTAGTAGAGGCCGGGGAGCTCCGGGCCGAGAGCGCGAGGATAAGAGAGGAGGCCGTGGGTGAGGGTTTTGAGAAGGGGCTTACCAAGGCCTATGGCTCCATGAAAGGCTGGCTCGATGAGCTTAATAGAAGACTGCTTATAGAGAAGACCATAGCCTTAGTCTTGGATGAGGCCGTGGAGGTAAAGAAAGCCGATGCCAAAAAATATTATGAGAAGAATATAAAGGACTATGATACCCCGCTGAAGGTCCACGCGAGGATGATAGTGCTCTCAACGGAAGATGAGGCCGAGAAGGTGAGAGCAGGACTTACAAAGGAGAATTTTTCCGATACGGCGAAAAAGGTCTCTCTTAGCCCAGAGGCGGACAAGGGCGGGGACCTGGGTTTTTTTGCAAAGGGGGAGATGCCCGAAGAGTTTGAAAAAGCCGTCTTCAGCCTCAAACCCGGCGAGATAAGCGAGACAGTAAAGACAGATTACGGCTATCATATCTTTCTCCTCGAGGCCAAAAAAAGCGGTAAACGCCTCACCTTTGCCGAGGCCAGCGACGAGATCTACGAGAGCATGCGCCACCAGCTAAGAGAGGCGCGTTTCGAGCAGTGGATAAACTCATTAAAGAAGAATACCCACATAGAGGTAAGGGAGGAGTTTTTGTGATTAGCAAAAAAAGATGTTTTTTTTCTGTAATCGCCGCAGAGAGCTGCATGCTTGTTTTTTTCTTTCTCTTTACGCCCGCGGCTTTTGCAAAGATTATGGACAAGATAGTGGCCGTGATAAACGACGAGGTCATAACGCTCTCCGAGCTTAAGGCCACGGTGGCCCTTGAGAAGAGCGCCTTTAAGGATGCAGGGAAGCCCGGGGCCGAGGCAGTGGTGACAGAGGAAAAGATACTCGATGCCCTTGTAAAGGAAAAACTCATAAAGCAGGCCTCTGACAGGGTGGGCATAGAGGTAAGCGATGAGGAGATAGAGAACGCCGTTAAGGCCGTGCAGGAGCAGAACGGCTTTAACCGCAAGGAGCTTATGATGGCCCTTGCCGCCAGCGGTCTTACATATGATGAGTACAGGGACCGCTTGAGAGAACAGATAAGGTCCTCAAAGTTTCTGGACATGAGGTTTCGCTCAAGGATACATATAAAGCCCGATGAGGTGGATAATTACTACAGGCAGCACCTTGACAAGTTCTACGGCCCGCCGTCTTACAGGATAAGCCTTATCTTTATAGATGGAGAAGATGAGAGGAGGGCCGCGAAAAGGCTTTACCAGGTGGAGAACGGCTTGAAAGACAAGATTGATTTTGCCGCCCTTGCAAGGCTTTACTCTGATGACGAGAGCGCCGCCTCCGGCGGAGACCTCGGCTCTGTAAAGGCCGGTGAGTTCAATGAGTTTATGGAAAGCGCCATACTGAAGCTCAGCCTCAACGATGTAAGCCCCCCCATAAGAAGGCCTGAGGGCATATACTTTATAAAGTTCATTGAGTACCATGCAGGAGAGCCCGCGCCCCTGGAAAAGGTAAGGGATGTTATCTATCAGTCACTCTTCGAGAGGACTTATGCAGAGATGGTGGAGACGTGGTTTGAGGATGAAAAGGAACTTGCCAGTATTGATATAAGGCTCTGATGGTGGACGGTTGTGAGGAGTACGTGAGGCCAAAAATTGCCATCACCATGGGCGACCCCGCAGGTGTAGGACCGGAACTCGTACTGCGGGCCGTTGCCGACTCGCGGATCCTTGCCATTGCCGAGCCTCTCATCTACGGCGACGTGGGCGTTCTTGAGCTTGTGGCCAAAAGGCTCGACCTTGCCATGCCCTCCCGTGATACGGTCATTGGCGTAACATCCATTGATACGTCTCACCTTATTCCGGGACGTGGGAGCCGCGTTGCCGGAGAGGCCATGATAAACTGCGTGGAGAGGGCCGTAACAGATGCCCTTGCGGGCAAGGCGGCGGCCCTTGTAACGGCGCCCATCAATAAAGAGACGGCAAGTTTGTCGGGTTTCCCATTCCCCGGCCATACCGAGTATATCGCCCACCTCTGCGGTGACCTCGACCCCGTGATGATGCTCTGCGGCCCCGGCCCTGACGATTTAAAGGTGGCCCTTGTCACTACCCACGTCTCCATGAGAGAGCTGCCTGACCTTATCACCGAAGAGAGTGTTTTGCGGACCATAGAGATTACGGCAGACTCATTAAAAAAACTCTTTGCCATGGAAAAACCCTCAATAGCCGTTGCCGGCCTTAACCCCCACGCAGGCGAGGGAGGCATCTTTGGGGCAGAAGAAGCCGAGGTCATCGCCCCGGCCATAAAGCGGGCGCGCGCAGAAAATATTGACGTAAGAGGGCCGGAGCCGCCGGATACGGTCTTTTACCGAGCCGTACAAAAAAAAGAATTCAACGCCGTTGTCTGCATGTACCACGACCAGGGCCTTGGACCCCTAAAACTACTGCACTTTAACGACGGCATCAACGTCACACTGGGTCTGCCCGTAATACGGACCTCGCCGGACCACGGCACGGCATATGATATCGCGTGGAAGGGCGAGGCAAGCCCCCTTAGCCTCATCTCGGCTATAGAGATGGCCGCCAAGATGTCAATCAATTTGGGTTCTTTTAAGAAAAGAAACCAAATTGATTGAGAAAGCTCCCTTACTTTCTTTTGGAAAAAAGAAAGTAAGACAAAGAAAACCAATTGGGGATGAATCTCATAGCCATTGAATATGCTTTATGCGCCCCACGAGTAAAACTTGTAGGATGGGTGGAACGCAGTGTAACCCATCAAATATTTTACGGGACATGACAAAACGTTGTAATTGATGGGTTGCGTTTCACTCCACCCATCCTACAAGGCTGAAAAAGAAAGAAGACAAAGAGAACTTCATGCTTTCTTTTAGGTAGAAAAAAAGTAGCACGATGAAAGCCAGCGGGGAGGATAGCGAGTCGTGCTCATTCGCCCCACGGTACAGAGGTAGGGTGGGCTGTGCCCACCAAAAATAAAGGCATACGAGGCGCCTATGCCCGAATATCGAAGATCAAGTTTGGGTAACACCTACTTTTTTACTGTTGTTACATATAAAAGGCAGCCTATCTTCTGTTTTGATGAATCAAGAGTAACGTTAAGAGAGGTTATTAGCGAGACCCGCAGATTATTTCCTTTTGAGATAAAGGCATGGGTTCTGCTCCCCGACCACCTGCACACCATCTGGGAACTCCCGGAAGGAGATACAAGATACTCCATGAGGTGGGGCTTTATAAAAAAGGAGTTCACAAAAAGATTGAAGACCTCTCTGTCCACGGCTCCAACGACGAGGTCGCGTCTACGTAAGAGAGAAGGTAATATATGGCAGAGGCGTTTCTGGGAACACACGATAAGAGGTGAAGGCGACTACAGAACCCACTTTGATTATATCCATTATAACCCCGTGAAGCACGGTCTCGCTGCCAGAGCCGGAGATTGGGAATATTCTACCTTCCACAGATACAGGCAGGAGGGGCTTTATCCCCCGGATTGGGGCGAGGCGGAAATTCGGTTTCCGGAAAATTTTGGCGGAGAGTAATCTTTTAATGGTGGGCACAGCCCACCCTACAAGGCTGCTTACGCCAGAGTACGACACTAATAGACAAGATGTGAATAGCAAGTGTTTCGCAACTGCCTTGGGCATATCGAATGACGATTCAGATATAATTAAAGGTAAAATTGCGAAGTTTAAACAACTTCTACGCGAGAACATATACATCAATAAGTTGTCTTGCTCTAAACTTTTTGACGAGTATTGGAGAAGTTTGTCAATTTAAATAAGCCGGGTAGGGTGGGCTCCGCCCACCCCTCAAATTTAAAAAACATGAAAAACATCCTAATAAAAGGCGCCCGTGAGCATAACCTCAAGAACATCGACGTTCTCATACCGCGCGATAAACTCGTCGTCATTACCGGCGTATCAGGCTCGGGCAAATCCTCTCTTGCCTTTGATACCATATACGCCGAGGGTCAGCGCCGGTACGTGGAGAGCCTCTCGGCATACGCGCGGCAATTTCTTGAGCAGGTAGATAAGCCAGACGTAGAGTCCATCGAGGGCCTCTCCCCCTCTATCTCCATTGAGCAGAAGACCACCTCCCGTAACCCCCGCTCAACCGTTGCCACGGTAACGGAGCTTTACGATTATCTCCGCCTGCTATTTGCCCGCGTGGGCCGTCCCTTCTGCTACAAGTGCGGAAAGGCCATTACAGCCCAGAGCATCGAGCAGATGGTGGAGCGAGTCATGGCCCTGCCTGAAGGCCAGAAGGTCATCATCTACTCCCCCCTTGTGCAAGGCCGTAAGGGCGGGTACAGAAAGGAGCTCAATAATCTCCTTAAAGAAGGCTATACAAGGGTAGTGGTAGACGGTGAGACACGGGACCTCGAGGAGACCATAATCCTTGATAAACGGAAAAAACACAGCATAGACGTTGTCATAGACAGGCTTGTCATTAAAGAGGGGCTCATGGCAAGGCTCGGTGATTCCCTTGAGGCGGCAACACGCCTATCGGGAGGGCTCGCGCGAGTGGAGGTCCTTGGGGGCGAGGAGTTTTTTTTCAACGAGAATCTGGCCTGCGTAAAATGCGGCATAAGCTACCCCGAGGTAACTCCGGCCTTTTTTTCCTTTAACAGCCCTTACGGGGCCTGCGCCGAGTGCAAGGGCCTTGGTGAGGATTTTTACTTTGACCCGGCCCGTATTATCCCTGACCCCGGCCAGACTTTATCCAACGGAGCCATAGCCCCGTGGAAGGCCGGGAACGGCAAGGGCTGCGTCCCCTATTACTACCATATTCTAAAAGGTCTCTCGGCCCATTATGGTTTCAGCCTCAGTGAGCCCTGGCAGGCCCTGCCTGAATCCGTAAGGGAGGTTATACTCTCGGGCACAGGAGATGAAGAGGTAGAGTTTTATTACGACATGAAGAGCGGTAACCGTTCTTACAGGGGCCCCTTCGAGGGGGTGATTAATAACCTTGAGAGGCGTTACCGCGAGACAACCTCAGAATCTGTGAAAAAGGCACTTGAGCTCCATATGAGCTCGGAGTCCTGCAAGGCCTGCAATGGTTCGCGCTTGAAATCCGAGGCCCTCTTTATAAGAGTGGGCGGCAAGAGCATATTTGATGTAGTAAGGATGTCCATTGAGGAGGCCGGCGGGTTTTTCAGCGGCCTCAAGCTGAGCGGACTTGAGACAGAGATAGCCCGTAGGATATTAAAAGAAATAGTGGAGAGGCTGGGCTTTTTACTCAATGTTGGCCTCGGTTACATTACCCTCGAGAGGGCCGCCTCTACATTATCGGGGGGCGAGGCGCAGAGGATACGCCTTGCCACGCAGATAGGCTCAAGCCTCGTAGGCGTCCTTTATATCCTTGATGAGCCCTCAATAGGGCTGCACCAGCGCGATAACAGGAGGCTCCTTGGCGCGCTCAAAAGGCTTCGCGATATGGGCAACTCCGTAATAGTCGTCGAGCACGATGAAGAGACCATGCGGGAATCTGATTATATTATCGACATGGGCCCCGGCGCCGGAGGCGGCGGCGGGCAGGTTGTGGCAATAGGGCCCTACGATGAGATACTTGCGCAAAAGGCCTCGCTAACGGGAAGGTATCTATGCGGCGAGCTCTGCATCCCCCTGCCAGAGAGGCGCAAAAAACCCGGCAAGAGGGTCCTGTCTTTTAAGGGGTGCTCGGCCAATAACCTCAAGGACATAGACGTTGATATACCACTTGGGCTCATAACCTGCGTTACCGGGGTATCGGGCTCTGGCAAGAGCACCCTTGTCCTTGATACCATATACAGAAATCTGGCAAAAAGGCTCTACCGTACACGGGCGAGGGCCGGTGGGGTGGGCTCAATCACGGGACTTGAGTTCATCGACAAGGTAATAGCCATAGACCAGACTCCCATAGGCAGGACGCCGCGCTCTAACCCCGCCACATACACGGGGCTCTTCACCTTTGTCCGCGAGCTCTTCAGCAATTTGCCGCAGGCGCGCGTGCGGGGTTACGGCCCGGGCAGGTTCAGTTTTAACGTAAAGGGCGGCAGGTGCGAGGCCTGCCGCGGTGACGGCCTTATAAAGGTAGAGATGCATTTTCTCCCTGATGTCTACGTGACCTGCGATGTATGCAGGGGCGCAAGGTACAATCGTGAGACCCTGGATGTGCGCTTCAAGGGTAAGACCATAGCCGATTGTCTCAACCTTACCGTTACCGAGGCCCTGGAATTTTTTGCCAATATCCCCCGCATAAAGGAGCGGCTAAAGACCCTCCATGATGTGGGGCTCGGGTACATCACCCTTGGCCAGCCCACCACCCACCTATCGGGCGGCGAGGCGCAGAGGATAAAGATCTCACGTGAGTTATCCAAGAGGGGCACTGGAAGGACACTCTATATACTGGATGAGCCTACAACGGGCCTTCATTTCGCCGATACCCAGATGCTAATCGATGTCCTCGCGAGGCTTACCACGGGCGGCAACAGCGTGCTTATCATAGAGCATAACCTTGACGTGATTAAATCAGCTGATTACGTAATAGACCTTGGCCCAGAGGGCGGCTCTGGCGGCGGCGCCATAGTCGCCAGCGGCACCCCCGAGGCCGTGGCCGCGGCAGAGGGCTCGCACACGGGCTTTTATCTGAGACCCGTCCTCGCCGGGCAGGCATCTCCATCTTAAATGAAAACCTCTTATCATGGGTAGATACCTTCTTATATCTTGCCTCTTCCTCCTTCTTACGGCCTGCGCCCATGATCCGATGAGGTCCACTACGGGCATTGCCTCGTGGTATGGGCCGGATTTTCACGGAAAACTTACGGCCAGCGGCGAGGTCTATGATATGAACGCCCTTACGGCGGCCCATAAGACCCTGCCCCTTGGGACTATCGTTGATGTAAAAAACCTTGAGAACAAGAGGACCGTGAGGCTCACCATAAACGACAGGGGCCCCTTTGTGCGAGGCCGTATCATAGACCTCTCGCAGAGGGGCGCAAGAGAGCT